>NZ_JBHWVM010000033.1:0-22912 GCF_042736805.1 Streptomyces sp. NPDC060031 | reverse complement strand
GCCCGCCTGGCTTCGGTGTACCCTCGGGGTGGGGGCTGGGCGGGGTCGCCGCCCCCCTTCCCACTGCTGCCCGGTTACCGGTCCAGCGTCGCCGGACGCATGGCGCCGGGGGTGTTGCGGCTGGCCAGGAAGCGCGGCACGCCGTCCGTGACGACCGCCGAGATGCCGGGGATGTCACCGATGGACATGGCCTCCAGCGCGGTGGTGGCCGCCGAGCCCCTGGGCGCGTCCAGGACGACGAGGTCGGCTTCGGCGCCGACCCGCAGCCGCCCGGCGGGCAGCCCCCAGACCTCCGCCACGTTCCCGCTGGCCAGCGCCCAGGCCTGGGCGGGCTGCACCGGGGACAGCGCGGACAGTTCCACGACCGTCTTCAGCACGGCCAGCGGCATCACGCCGAACCCCGAGGGGGTGTCGGAGCCGACCACGATCCGGGCCAGGGCGCCGGCTTCCGCGGCCCGCCGCACGATGTCCAGGCCCGCCCTGAGATTGCCGGCCTGGACGATCTGCAGGGCCATGCCGCTCTCGGTCAGCAGCCGCTCCACGTCGGCCGCGGGCAGCGAGGTGGGGCCGCCGTTGGCATGGCCGCACACGTGCGGGTCGAGGGCCAGCAGGTCCTCGGCGCGCAGGGAGGCGGAGCCCGCGGCGCTGGCGCCTCCGGCGTGGCACATGACGACCAGCCCGTGCTCCTTGGCCCAGCGGATCTGGTCGACGCCGTCCAGGGCCTTCTCGTACGCGCCGAAGCCGAACTTGGCGAGCCACACCCCGCAGCGGGCGAGGTGGGCGAAGTCCTCGGCGGTCAGGGTCGGTTCCAGCAGTACGTTGCCCGCGTGGACCCGCATCCCGCCGGGCCGGTAGCGGTCGAAGCTGGCCCGGGCCGCCACCGCGAGCGCCTTGACGCCCTCACGGTCGCGCGGCCGGCCGGGCACGTGCACCTCGCCCGCGGAGATCGTCCGGGTGATCCCGCCGTGGACGTACCCCTCCAGGTAGTCCACGGCCTTCTGGCGGGGTGAGTAGTCGCCGAAGGTGACGTGCCCGTGCGAGTCGATGAGGCCGGGGGCCACGGTGGCCCCGGAGGCGTTCAGCACCCGGTCGGCCGAGGCGACCTCATCGGCCAGGTCCCGGGAGCGGCCGACGGCGGTGATGACGCCGTCGGCGCACAGCACCGTGTCGGCGTCTTCGATCAGGGGGTTCGCGAGGTCGCCGGAGACCAGGGTCCCGGCTCCCACGACGGCCAGTGTGCCCACTGCTTCACCCTTCCTTCGGCTGTGACGGGAGCGTCCGCACGGGCGGAACGGGCAGTCCGAGGTGGTCGCGCAGCGTGCGGCCGCCGTAGTCCTTGCGGTAGAGCCCGCGCCGCTGGAGCTCGGGCACCACCAGTTCGGTGAAGGTGGTGACGGCCCCCGGCACGTACGCCGGGTAGATGTTGAAGCCGTCGGCGGCGCCGCCCTCGAACCACTCCTGGATCATGTCGGCGACCTCGTCCGGGTTGCCGACGACCGTGTGCGAGAGCTCGGCGGGCGTGGCGTGCACCAGGTCCCCGTAGGTGATCCGGCGCGGGCCGTCGATGGTGCGCCGCGTCAGGCGGGTGATCTCGGCCAGCCTGCGCGCGCCGTCCTCGGACACCGCGGCGAGCGTTTCGGCCGGGACCTCCGCGGCCAGGTCGGCGCCCGTCAGGTCCACCCCGAACACGCGGCCCGCGGAGCTGAGGTTGCGCCGGTGGCCCTCGCCGATGCCGCCCTTGCGGACGAGCTCGCCGGGCTCCTCCTCGGGGTCGAGCACGAGCAGCGAGTTGAGCAGGTCGTACAGCGCGACCGCCTCCTCGGTGGTCGGCGCGACGATCGGGGTCAGCCCCGGCAGGATGGTGACCTGGTCCTCGCGGCCGTGGCGGGCGGCCCGGGCCTTGATGTCGGCGTAGTACTCCTTGCGCAGCTCCAGCGTCGGCTGAGGTCCGGCGAAGACGATGTCGGCCTCGCGGGCGCCCAGTTCGCGGGACTGGTCGGAGGTGCCCGCGTTGAACAGCACCACCTGCCCCTGCGGCGGCCTGGCCACGTCGAGCGGTCCGTCCACCGAGAAGTACGTGCCGCGGTGCACGACGGGCCGGGGCGCGCCGCCCTGCGCGTCGGCGCCACTGTCCCACAGGTCGCGTACGACCTGGACGCACTCCTCGGCCCACTCGTAGCGCTTGGCCGTGTCCCAGTGGGTGTCGCGGCCGAAGTTGTACGCGGCGGCCGCGTCGGCGCCGGTGACCAGGTTCCACGCGGCCCGGCCGTCGCTGACGTGGTCGAGGGAGGCCATCAGGCGGGCGATGGAGTACGGGTCGGAGTACGTCGGGTTGGCGGTGACCACGATGCCGATGCGCGAGGTGGCGGCGGCGATGGCGGTGGCGGTGACGTAGGGCTCCAGGCGGGATATCTGGGCCGGGTTGCTGTGCTGGAGGGCCGGGTCGCTCGCGAGGCGGTCACCGAGGAACACGAAGTCGAACTTGGCCCGTTCGGCCTGCGCGGAGACTTCCTGGATGAGGGCGATGTCGTAGGCGGCGTCGGCCCGCGCGTCCGGGTGGCGCCAGCCCGCGGCGTGCGTACCGGTGGCCCAGAACATCAGGCCGAGGTGCAGCTCTCGTTCGAAGGTCATGTCCTCAGCCTCTTTCCGCGATGCGGTTCGCGGGCCTGCTCAGCCCGAAGTGCCCGCGCAGCGTCGTCGCCGTGTACGCGGCCTTGAACCGGCCGGCGGCGCGCAGCCGCGGCAGCACGGTGTCGGTGAACGCCTCGATGGAGTCGGGGAGCGGGAAGCGCAGGGTGAACCCGTCCACCACGCCCTGGTCGAACCAGGATCCGAGCCGCTGCGCGATCTGCCCGGCGTCGCCGACGAGCACCGCGCGGTCCGCTCCGGAACGGGGCGCGCCCGCCCGGGCGTGCAGCTCGCGGGCGAGTGCCTCGGATCCGGCGGTGAAGGGCGTGACGATTCCGAGCCGGGGGCGGCCGCTGCCGTCGGCGGCCGCGGCGAAGTCCGGGTTCCCCACGGTCAGTACGTCCGCGGCGGGCGAGATGAGCGGGTCGGCGGCCGGGGCCAGGACGACGGGGCGGCCCTGCGGCGGGCGGATGACGTTGAGGGGTCCGCGGACCTGGAGCGCCGGTCCCTCGTGGTTCAGGGAGTGGATGCGGGCGCTGTCGATGAAGCGCCCGGTGGCCTTGTCGTGGACGAAGGCCCCGTCCTCCCAGGTGTCCCAGAGGTCCTGGACGAGGGGGACGAACTCGCGGGCGCGGGCCTCGCGTCCGGCCGCGGGGTCGACCCCTTCGCGGCGGTGGTTGGCGTCGGCGGGCCCGTCGGGGCCGGTGATCACCTGCCAGCCGGCGCGGCCGGCGCTGATGTGGTCGAGCGAGGCGACCATGCGGGACAGGTTGTAGGGCTCGTGGTAGTCGGTCGCGGCGTTCATGACCAGGCCGATGCGGCTGGTGGAGACCGCGAGCAGGGACGCGGCGACGACCGAGGCGGGCGCTGCGGCGCCGGCCGGGCGGGCGGCGGGCCGGTCACCGAGGACCAGGTGGTCGATCCCGGCGGCCTCGGCCCTGCGGGCCGCCGCGACGAGTAAGCGGGTGGGGTCGGCGAGACCCGCGTCGGGCAGCTCGTAACCGAGGAGCATTCCCGTGCTTGCGGTCACGAGCGTCGTCCCTGGCGGTTCCGGGGGGAGCGATGGCTCACGTGGTGCCTCCGATGACATGGGAGATCAGACAGGCAGGGGATCGTTGAAGAGGGCCGCGGATTCCGCGTAACGGCTCAATGCCGGCCGGAGGTTGGTGCTCCGTTGCGTCGGCAGAACTCGTTGGGAAGCTAACACGATCTTCGATCGGGCTACAAGCAGTCCGGCGCGATCATGCGCACGGTACGCACCAGCGCGGCGAGTTCGGCCGCGGCGCGGCCGTCCAGGTCCCGGGGGTCGACGAGCAGGCCGCGCACGGCGTGGTGCATCAGCAGCATCGCCCAGATCTCCTGCTCGACGAGCTCGGGGCTGCGCGAGCGCAGCACGTCGATCCGGGAGGGTCCGCCCGGGGCGAGGTCCCCGAGCGTGTCGGTCAGCCGCCACCGCGTGTGGTGGGCGTGGATCAGCCGGGTCGCCGCCGCGTCGGCGGGGGCCAGGACGCTGGTGATCAGCCGGTCCACCGCGCCGCCGCAGTCGGCGTACGTGATCACGCGCACCGGCACCGGCGGCTCGGCTGCGGCGCCCGCGTCCGGCTCCGCGAGCCGGGACAGGTAGCTGCCGTCGGGCAGGACGCGGTCCACGGGCAGGTCCCAGTCGGGCCCGGCCCGCCAGAGCAGGTCCGCGCCGGCCGCGGCGGCCCGGCGCCACAGGTCCACCGACAGCGTGTCCAGTTCGGCGAGCAGCAGCGCGCCCTTGCCCAGCGACGGCAGCAGGTCCCGGGCGGGCCCGCCCTCGCCGGCCGACGGCGCTGTCAGGGCCGCGTCGAGGACGGCCTGGGTGCCGCAGTGCCCGAGCGCGGTCACCCGTACCCGGGGACACGCGCCGAAGTGTTCCCGGTTGGCGGGGGTGTCGGGCAGGCCGAGGGTGAGGGTGTCGAGCGCGATGGGCTCCAGGGCGCCCGGGAGCGCCAGCCCGGAGACCGTCGGCGCGACCGCGCGGAAGAGCAGGCGCAGCGGGGCGGGACCCAGCCGCTGCCGGGCCTGGGTGAGGGCGGAGGGCGAGGGCATGCGCCAGTCGTCGGCCCAGTGGTGCTTGCGGGAGAGGCCCAGCATGAGCCGGCGCATGACCTCCTCGTAGCCGGACGAGGGGTACATCCACATGGCCAGTGCGTGATAGACCATCGTGCGCGCCGACAGGGACCGGGAGCGCTGTTCGGTGCGACCGGCCGCCGCGACGACCTCGTCCACGAGTGAGGGCGGAAAGGCCCAGGTCAGAATGCCGGCGGCAATTCCGTATGCCAGTCGGCCGGATCCGTCCGAGGCCACTTGACCAGCGCGTGCCATCTCGGGCCTCCTCTGCTGAGCGGGTTGCGGTGCGACTCTTCCGTGGTGTCCGATGCGGATGCGGAAGCACGCGATGGCGCCGGACCGGCGCATGAGCGCAGCAATGGGCCTGGCTGCGGTCGCACATGCTCTCACGATCCGCCTGATTCCGAATGCCCTGCCTGTATTCCGGACGGCCTTCGCGTATGCCATTCAAATGGAAGGGTGAGTTCCATCAATCGCATATTGACATCCCACAGGGCAATTCCCGCTCCCGGTCCAGCCGGTGGGCCGGTTCTCGTGGGTACCGTCACCTTGGACTTCCTGCACGAGGGCCCGCTGGGCCGGGGCCAGGATCCCGCCATCCTGCGCTGGGGCGGGGTGGCGAACAACGCCGCCTGCGCGATGGGCGCGCGCGGGGCCCGGCCCGCGCTCGTCACGGTGGAGTACTCCGGGGAGATCGGTCCGGCGGTGGGCGGCCATCTGGCCGGAAACGGCGTGGACTGGCTGCGGCTGCCGGCACGGGCGCCACTGCCGGTGTTCCACGCCGAGCTGGTCGAAGGGTCCGTGGCCGACAAGAGGTTCTACGGGGAGCGCGCCCTCGGCCTGATCACCCCCGCTCTGCTCGACCGGTCCCGCGGCCTGTTCGACGACGCCGCGGTGCTCGCCGCCGGCACGGACGCCGGGGCTCCCGCGCTCGCCTGGCTCGCGGACGCCGCGCGGGACCGGGGCGTGCCGTTCTGGCTGCTGTCGGCCGACCCCAACGAGGTGTCGAAGCTGCGGCCCGAGGGGCGCGGCGCGGACCTGGTGGCGCTCAACCGGCGCGAACTGTCCCTGTGGGCGGGCCGCTCGCTCACCGGCCGGGAGGATCTCGTCGCGGCGGCCCGGCAGTTACCGGCTCCCGGCGGCCGCTGCCTGGTCACCCTGGGCGAGGAGGGCTCCCTGCTGGTCCCGGCGGACGGCTCCGAGGTGGTGTGCCAGCCCGCGTCCTCGCTCACGGACGAGGTGATCACCGTGGGCGCGGGTGACGTCCTCTTCGGCTGTCTGCTGGCCGGGCGCCTCGCGGGCCTGGACTGGGCCCCGGCGCTGAAGGAGGCCACCGGCCTGACCAGCCGTTTCCTGGGCGGGGCCGGTGACGACCCGGTTCCGTACGCGGTCCTGCGCGGCTGACTCCGGCTGATTCCACCGCCGCGCCGGGCCCGAATCAAACGGACTTTCAGGGGCAAGCCGCCTTCCTCCGTGCAGAGTTGTCACGGACCGGGGGCCTGGTTCGTCTTCAAGGGTGGGTGATGGTCGCGGCGCGGACATCCCCTCCCGAATGTCGAAACGGAGGCCCGAAGTGACCACTCAGAAGGTGAATGAGACCTTGACCCAGGTCGGTCCGGGCACCCCCATGGGGCAGTTGCTTCGCGAGTACTGGCTGCCCGTCATGCGCTCCGAGCGCCTCGCGGAGCGGGGCGGCGCCCCGGTCCCGGTGGAGCTGCTGGGCGAGAAGTACGTCCTGTTCCGGGCCGACGACGGCACGGTGGGCTGCTTCGCGGAGGCCTGCCCGCACCGGGGGGCCTCGCTGACCCTCGCCCGCAACGAGGACTGCGCGCTGCGCTGCGTCTACCACGGCTGGAAGTTCCACGTCTCGGGCGAGGTGCTGGAGACCCCGTCGGAGCCGGAGGAGGACGGGCCGCGCTTCGCGGAGCGCGTCAAGCTCCTGCACCACCCGGTGACGGAGGCCGGCGGGATCATCTGGGTGTGGCTCGGCGGGACCGGCCGCAAGCCCGCCGCCTTCCCGGAGTTCCCCTTCACCAAGGTCCCGGCGGAGAACGTCTTCGCCACCGTCGCGCTGGTGGACTGCAACTGGGTGCAGGGCCTGGAGGCGGACATCGACTCCGCCCACGTCTCCCTGCTGCACGAGACCGAGGCCCGCAACGGCCCGCTGCGCGACCTGCTCGACGACACCGCCCCCCGGGACGAGATCGATCCGCAGCCGTACGGATTGCGTTTCGCGGCCGTCCGCTCGCTGTCCTCGGGGGACACCCTGGCGCGGGTGAAGCCCTTCGCCATGCCCTGGTACACCGTGGTGCCCGAGCTGCCCAACGGCGACCGGCTCTGGCACGCCTGGATTCCGGTCAACGACCACCAGACGATCATGTGGTACCTGTGGTGGAACGACGACCAGCCCGTCGACCCCTCCTACTTCAGCGAGCAGTTCGGGCTCGATCTGGACAACCTCAACCCGGACAACATCCGCGAGGGCTACACCCGCGAGAACGGCTGGGGCCAGAACCGGGAGGCCATGCGGGCCGGCACCAGCTTCTCCGGCATCCGCGGCCTGGTCCTCCAGGACGTGGCCGTGCAGGAGAGCATGGGCCCGATCGTCGACCGCACGATGGAGAACCCGGGCAAGAGCGACCGCGGCATCGTCCGCACCCGCCGCTTCCTGCTCGACGCGCTCAAGGCGCACGCCGCGGGCGAGACGCCGCCCGGACTGGGTCTCGACGCGGACTACAGCGCCGTCCGCTCCGCCGTCATCGTCGTACCCGAGGGCGAGGACTGGCGCGCCGCGACCGCGCCGTAGGGCTCACGGCCGCGTCAGGCTCGCTCCGCCCGCCCCTCGGTCCGCGCGTTTCGGCCCGTGAACACCAGAGAAAGGGACCTCTCATGGCCACCGTCCTGTCCGTTTCGGGAAGTCCCTCCGTGACCTCCCGGACCACCGGGCTGCTGCGCCACCTGGACGCGCAACTCATCGCCCAGGGGCACGAGGTGATACCGCTCGACGTCCGCACCCTGCCGGCCGAGCCGCTGCTCAAGGCGGACATGCGCCACCCGTCCATCGTGACGGCGACCGCGCTCTTCGCGCGCGCGGACGGGGTCGTCATCGGCACCCCCGTCTACAAGGCCGCGTACTCGGGCCTGCTGAAGTCACTGCTCGACCTGCTGCCGCAGTACGCCCTGTCCGGCAAGGCGGTGCTGCCGCTGGCCACCGGCGGGACCACGGCGCACGTGCTCGCCATCGACTACGCGCTGCGGCCCGTGCTCGCGTCGATGGGTGCCGCGCACATCGCGCCCGGCTGGTTCACCCTCGACCGCGACATCACCCTGGGAGAGGGCGGGCGGGTGACGATCGCGCCGGGTTCCGCCGAGGCGCTGGAGCGGGTGACCGACCAGTTCTCGGCCGCGCTCCGAGGGCATCCGACGCTGGCCGCAGCCGTCGTCTAACGAATTCCATACGAAGTCTTCACCTTTTGTCAGTGCCGCCCGCGCGGTCGATCCGGTTCCTCCGGATCGACCGCGCGGGCGGCATTTTTTGTTCACCATGGCCAGGGTTTAAACGGCGATTCGGCAGACTGTGGCAGTTAAGTTAGTCACCCCGCCGGTGGCGGGAACGGTCTTGGATTGACTCGATCCAATCGCTTTGTGGCTCGAATTGCGGGAACCGCATGGCGTGTGAAGGGATCTGGCCAGTCTTAACTGGAATGGCCAGTATGCATCCAAGATCCTCTTCACAACCCCCTACCCCTGTGATTGAATAACGCTCGTTTGGTGCTAGAGACCCACTTGAATGCACGACACTCGCGGGGGCTGTTTCGTGACGGAACGTCATATTCTCTTCGTAAACCTTCGACGCATCCAAAGGGAAGGGCTTGAGTCCCTGCTCGCCGCCCGACGTCTGGGCTATCGAGTGATTCTCCTCGGCCGTTCCATTCCTGAATTCGCCAAGCCGCTCGTTCATGAATTCCGGCAGGTCGACACATACGACAGGGCCGCTTCGATCGCTGCGGCCAGGGAACTCCACGCCGCATACAACCTGGTCGGCGTCGCGAATTTCACCGAAGTCGACGTGCAGTTGGTGGCGGCCATCGCCGCTGATCTCGGGCTTCCGGGCATGTCGGAGACCGCCGCCCTCAGGGCGCGCAACAAATACGTCATGAAGGATGCCCTGCGGCATCTCGACGGCGTACTTCCACGCTTTGCAAAGATCTCCGACCTGGCCGAATTGCGGGCCGCCGTCGAAGAGGTCGGACTGCCCGCAGTGGTGAAGCCCACCGGGGCCTCCGGGTCCAAGGGGATCTTCGAACTGCGTGCCCCGGAGGACCTGGACGCGGCCATGGAGAGGCTGTCCCAGATCGCCCGGCCCGATTTCGACCCGGTGTTCAAGCAGTTCGGCGCCGAATTCATCGTCGAGGAATTCCTCGAAGGCGACGAGCTGAGCGTCGAGGGCTTTGTGTCGGGCGGCGAGGTCCACATCGTCACCATCACCGACAAGGTGACCAGCGTCCCCTTCCACCTGGAGCTGGAGCACAAGGTCCCCAGCGCCCTGCCCGCCGATGCCCGGGCCGAGGTGAGCGCCACGACGAAGGACATCGTCGGCGCCCTCGAATTCGACAACTGCGCCTTCCACCTCGAAGCCAAGTGGGGCGACCGCGGACTGCGGTTCATCGAGATCGCGGGCCGCCCGGCGGGCGACTACATCGGCTCGCACCTGGTGCCGCTCGCCACCGGCGTCAACTACTTCGAGAACGTCGTACGGGTGGCCGCGGGCGAAGAGCTCCGGCTGGAGCACGACCGGCAGCTCAACGCGGGCCTGCGCTTCGTACTCGCCGAGCGCGCGGGCCGGTTCGAGGGCGCCGACGGCCTGGAGGGCATCGGCGAGGACCCCGGCTTCGACCACGTCTTCCACGAGGTCCCCGCCGGCACCGAAGTGGCCCTGCCGCCGGAGAACTTCGGCCAGCAGCGCGTCGTCGCCGTCATCGCGCGGCACGTCACGCGCGAGGGCCTCGAAGCGCTCCTCGGCCGCGTCACCACCGAGGCCTCGGCCCGGATCTCGCCCGTAGACGGCCGCGCCGAATGACGTGGGGCGCGCGGGAACGGGGGTCCGGCCCATGAGGGTGACCCTCTTAGGCTGCGGCCAGATGGGCCGGGCCGCCGCCTACGCCCTGGCGACCGACCCCGGTACGTCCGAGCTGCTGCTCCTGGACCGGGACCCCGTACAGGCGGCCGCCCTGCGCGACTGGCTGTCGGACCGCGGCGGCGCCGCGGTCCGGGTCGCCCCCGATCTGGACACCGCACTGTCGGGCTGCGACGCCGTCGCCACGGCGATGCCCTGGGCCCCCACCGAGACCGCCCTGCGCGCGGCGGTGCGGGCCCGCGTCCCGGTCGCCGGGATCACCCGGCCGCCCACGGCCGAACTGGCCCGGCTGGACGCGGAGATCAGTGCCGCCGGCGGCACGGCCCTGCTGCCGATCGGCCTCGAGCCCGGCCTGACCGAACTCCTCGCGGTCCACCTCGCGAGCCGGCTCGACAGCGTGGAAGCGCTGGAGATCTGCTGCGGGGGAGTGCCCAGCGAACCGCGGGAACCCCTCGGATACACCGCCTTCTTCGGCGGGGAGAACGACTACCACCTGCCGATAGCCCAGCGCGAGGCGCTCGCCCTGCGCGGCGGCCGCGAGGTGCACCACCCCCGCTTCTCCGGAGTGGTGACGCGCGAGTTCGAGGGCGTCGGCCGGCTGGAGGCCTACCACGACGGCATGGCCCCCTGGCTGGGCGAGCACCCGGCCCTGCGGGGCGCGGACTGCACCCAGAAGACCCTGCGCTGGCCCGGGTTCGCGCAGGCCGTGACGGAGTTGGCCCGGCTGGGCCTGCTGGCGGACGACCCCGTGGACGTCGACGGAGCCCGCGTGGCCCCGAGGCGGCTCGTCGAGCGCGTACTGGCCCCTCAGGTCCGGGCCGGCGCCGACGACCGGGACGTGGTGGTGCTGGAACTGACGGCACACGGACTGCTGGACGGCCGGCCCGCGTCCCTGCGCACCACGGTGCTGGACTTCGCCGACGAGGCGACGGGCCTGTCCGCCATGGCCCGGACCACCGGCTTCACCCTGGCCGCGGCAGCGCGGCTGCTGGCCGAGCGGGCCGTCGAGGGAACCGGCTGGATCAAACCGCACCTCGCCCTGTCGCAGGAGCTGACGGGACGGGTGATGCGGTCGCTGACCGGGCGCGGCGTCCGATGGCTGCCGGCTCACGAGATCACCGAGGCCGAACGCCCCCACTTGTAACGGGAGTTCATATGAGTACAACCCCCAAGATCTACGACCTGGTGGGTGTAGGGATAGGTCCGTCCAATCTCAGCCTCGCCGCCCTGACCTCGCGGGAGCCCGGCTTCTCGGCTGTGTTCCTCGACCGCAAGGAAGCCTTCGACTGGCACCCCGGCCTGATGCTGCCGGACGCCGAGATGCAGGTCCACTTCCTGAAGGACCTGGTCACCCCGGTCGACCCGACCAACCCGCACTCCTTCCTGGCCTTCCTCGTGGAGACCAAGCGGCTGTACCGGCTGCTGGTGACGGGCCGCTCCAAGGTGCCGCGGCGCGAGTTCGAGCAGTACTGCCGCTGGGCCTCGGAGCGCCTGGACAACCTGCGCTTCGGCGTGACCACCGAAAACATCGAGTGGGACGGCTCCGCCTTCCTGGTGCACACCACCGACGGCGTCCTGCGCGCCCGCAACGTGGCCACCGGGACGGGACTCACCCCCAAGCTGCCGCAGTGCGCCGTCGGCCACGACCCGGAGCAGGTCTTCCACGCGGAGCAACTGCTGCGCCGCCCAAGGGACTTCTCCGGCAAGCGGGTCGCCGTCGTCGGCGGCGGCCAGAGCGGCGCCGAAGTCGTCAACCACCTGCTGACCTGCGAGACCCAGCGTCCCGAGCGGATCGTGTGGGGGACGCGGCGGGCCAACCTGCTGCCGCTCGACGACAGTCCCTTCGTCGACGAGCTCTTCCTGCCCGATTACAGCCGCTACTTCCACAGCCTGCCCGAGGGCGAGCGCGAGGAGGTCGTCCAGCGGCTGCGGATGGCCAGCGACGGCATCTCCCTGTCCACCCTGCAGGCCATCTACCGGCGCCTGTACGACCTGGAGCTGCTGGAGGGGTCCGACCGCGCCTGCCGCGTCCTCCTGGACCAGCACCTGACGGCGCTGACCCGCACCCCGCAGGGGCTGCGCACCACCTGGCAGCCGGCGCGCGGCGGCGAGCCCGTGCACGAGGAGGTGGACGTGGTCGTGTGCGCCACCGGATACGAGCACGGGATGTCGGACCTGCTGCTCGGCCTCAAGGACCGCCTCGCCCTCCAGCACGGGCTGCCGGTCGTCCGGTCCGACTTCAGCCTCGAATGGGACGGGCCGGCCGGCAACCGCGTCTTCGTCCAGAACGCGGCGCGCCGTGAGTTCGGTGTCGCGGACCCCAACCTGAGCCTGCTGGCCTGGCGCAGCGCCGTCATCGCCAACAGCCTCCTCGGCCGTGAGCGCTACGACACCGGACCGGTCAGCACCGCCCTGGACTGGGAGCCGCTCGGCTCCGACGAGGCGGCCCTGCGCCGCCCGGGGGCCGTCGCGGCCGGACGGGCCTGATCCCGCACCCGAAGTCCATGACACGAGAGGAGCAGCGGTGCGTCCGCGGCCGGCGAGCCGTACGACGTTCCGCGCCCAGCAATGCACGTCATACCCATTCCACGCACTGTCGGCGAGCTTGAGCTGCCCGATTTCGTCCGGAGCGTCGAGCCTTCCTGGGCCGAGGGCGGCACGCTGCCCTTCAACCTCAGGAGGGTCACGCTCCGTCCCGGAGAGAGAACAGCCCCGCACAACCATCACGACACCGAGGTCTGGGTGATCCTGGACGGCCGCGGCGAGGTCGTCTCGGACGGGGAGTCCGCGCAGGTGGCGGCGGGGGACACCGTGCGGCTTCCGCCGCTGGGCGTGCACACCCTGCGCAACCTCGCGGACGACCGGCCGCTGACCTTCCTCACCACCTGGTGGGAGGACATGCCGGCGCTGGACCGGGAGCACGACAAGCGGGCCACGGACGCCACCGGCTCCTCGCGGGCCGAGCGTCCCGTCCTGCTCCTGCCGTCCTTCCCCACCCCCAACGGCGAGCTGCACCTGGGCCACGTCGTGGGCCCGTTCCTCGGCGCCGACCTCGTACGCCGCGGCCTGCACCAGCGCGGCACCGAGGCCCACCTGCTGCTCGGCACAGTCGGCCACCAGAGCCAGGTGGCGTCGGCCGCCATCAGCCAGGGCCTGTCCTTCTACGAGCTGGCGGAGCGCAACACCGACGCCATCCAGGAGGCGCTGGCCGCGGCGGACATCGGCTGGGACGTGTTCGTACGCCCCTCCTCGCCGCAGTACCCGCAGGTGGCCCTCGACATCTTCGAGAGCCTGCGCGCCAAGGGCGCCGTGGTGGCGAAGACGGTGTCGGCGAACTACTGCGCCCCCTGCGAGACGTTCCTCTTCGAGGCGTTCGTCTCGGGCGCCTGCCCGCACTGCGGCTCCCACGACACGGCCGGCATCGAGTGCGAGGCCTGCGCGCTGCCCTTCGCGGACGAGGAACTGCGCGACCCCGGCTGCGCCACCTGCGGCACGCCGGCGGAGCAGCGCGAGCTGACCCGCTACTACCTGCCGCTGGAACCGCTGCGCGACAAGCTCACCGCGTACCTGCGCACGGCCCACATGAGCGCCCGGCTGCGCGCCTACGTGGAGCGGGTCCTGGCCGGGCCGCTGCCGGACCTTCCGGTCAGCACCGTCGCGCCGGACGGCATCCTGGTGCCGGCCGACCCCGCGGGCGACGGGCCGGACGCCACCGAGGGCCAGCGGATGTACTCGGCCTTCGAGCTGGCCGCGCGCTTCATCACGGCCCTCGACGAGCTGGCCAAGGGCCGGGGCGCCACGGGCTGGGAGTCGTACGCCGAGTCCGAGGACCCGCGTACGGTGCTGTTCTTCGGCTTCGACAACGCCTTCCTGCGCACCATCGTCTTCCCGGCCGTCCTCGGGTCGTTCACCGACAAGGTCGCGTTGCCCGACACGATGATCTGCAACGAGTTCTACCTGCTCGACGGGCAGAAGTTCTCCACCGGCCGGATGCACGCCATCTGGGGCCGCGAGGTCTTCTCCGAGCAGACCCGCGACCAGCTGCGGCTCTACCTGGCCGGCACCCGGCCCGACATCCGCCGCCGTGACTTCGTCGTCGCCGAGTACGCGGACTTCGTCCGGACCCAGCTGCTCGACGGCTGGGAGCCCTGGCTCGCATCGGTCGACGGCCGCCTGGACAAGCACTTCGGCGGCATCGTCCCGGAGGCGGGCAGCTGGAACGCCGAGGCCCAGCGCTTCTACGGCCAGATCCGCGAGTTCCGCGCGCAGCTCCCCCGCGCCCTGGAGCCGGAGCGGTTCGACGCCCGGGGCGCCGCCGAGGCGGTGCGCACCTTCGTGGACCGTGCCCGCCGCTTCGCCGAGGCGTGCGAGGACGTACTGGACACGGCGCCGCCCACCGGTGACGCGCGTACGTGCATGGCCCTGGAGCTCATGGCCGTACGGACCCTGGCCGAGGTCGCCCGGCCGCTGGTGCCGGTCATGGCCGCCCGCCTGGCCGAGCGGCTCGGGGCGGCCGGCCCCGCGGCCGAGGACGCCCCGCAGTGGGTGCCCGCCGGCAGCGAGGTCTCACTGGCCGGCCCGTACTTCACGGCGGACGTGTCGATCAGGACCGCCCGCTGACGACGCCCCGCGCGTCGATCCCCGTCAATTCCCGCACAGTTGTGAAAGGGCCCATCGTGAACACGGACAAGTCTGCCGAGCTCTACTCCCGCGCGGTCGAGGTCATGCCCGGCGGCAACAGCCGTACCGCCGTCTACAGCGCCCCGTACCCGGTCTACATCCAGTCGGGCAGCGGCGCGCGGGTCACCGACGCCGACGGCGTCGAGCGCATCGACTTCCTGAACAACAGCACCACCCTGATCCACGGCCACGCCCACCCCGAGATGGTCGCGGCGATCACCGAGGCCGTCGCCCGCGGCACCAGCTTCGGCATGCCCACCCCGGTCGAGGTCGAGTACGCCCAGGCGCTCTCCGCCCGCAACGAGACCTTCGAGCACTGCCGCTTCACCAGCTCGGGCACCGAGGCCGTCATGATGGCCGTCCAGGCCGCCCGCGCCTACACCAAGCGCCCGAAGATCGCCAAGATGGCGGGCGCCTACCACGGCGCCTACGACGCCGTCGCGGTCAACAACGACGGCTCCGGCTCGCTCATCAACCACGCGGTCACCGGCAACCCCGACGGCGTCGTCAACAACACCGTCGTGATCCCCTTCAACGACGCCGAGGGCGCCCTGGCCGTGCTGCGCGAGCACGCCGACGACCTCGCCTGTGTGCTGATCGACCCGGTGCCGTGGCGCATCGGCCTGGTGCCCGCAGACAAGGAGTACCTGGACGCGCTGCGCGGGTTCTGCGACGAGAGCGGCGCCCTGCTGATCTCCGACGAGGTCGGCTCCTACCGCGTCGGCTTCCACGGCGCGATGCACCTGCTCGGCAGCGAGGCCGACCTCACCGTCCTCGGCAAGGTCATCGGCGGCGGCATGCCGATCGGCGCGGTCGTCGGCCGGCGCACGTTCATGAGCGTCTTCGACCCGAGCCAGGGCGCCCCGGCGCTGCCGCACTCGGGCTCGTACAACGCCAACCCGGTCAGCATGAGCTCCGGCGTGGCCTCGCTGCGCCTGCTCACCGAGGAGGCCCACGAGCGCATCGGCGAGCTCGGCGAGCGCGCGCGCCAGGCGATGCGGGCCACGGTCGAGTCGGTCGGCCTGGACTGGGAGGTCAACGGCCTCGGCTCGCTGTTCCGCGTGATCGCCACCAGCGCCCCCGAGGGCTACGCCAGCCCGGCCGCGGCGATGAAGCGCCTGTACTGGGTGCTGCTGGACAACGGCATCCACATCGGCGACAGCGGTCTGGGCTGCATCTCCACCCCCATGGGCGACGCGGAGATCACCGAGTACGCCGCGGCCTTCGACAAGAGCCTGCGTCAGGTGCTGGCCGAGGGCCGGGCCTGACCCCAGAGATGGGCTGAGCCACGGGCCGGCCTGGAGGCAATACCTTGTTCGATGTTGACCAGGAAGAGTTCCAGCGCCGGAGGTCGGGTCTCCAGGCGCTCGCATACCGCCGCGTCGGGTCCGCCGAAGAGGCCGAGGACATCATCTCCGAGGCCTGGCTGCGCTGGATGACGGCCACGAACGTGGAGAACCACGGTGCCTTCCTCTCCACCGTGGTGAGCCACCTGTGCGCGGACTACTGGAAGTCCGCGCACACCCGGCGGGTCTCCTACGTCGGAACCTCGTTACCGGACGAGCTGACGACGCCGGCGGGCCCGCCGGTCGAGGAGCCGCCGCGGAGCGTGGAGCGCGCCGACGAACTGCGGCGCGGCGTGGCCTGGCTGCTGGAACTCCTCGGCCCGGCCGAGCGGGCCGTACTCGTCCTGCGACTCGCCTTCGAGTACAGCTACCGCGAGATCGCCGGCGTGCTGGGCATCAGCGAGGTGTATTGCCGAAAGCTGTACGGCCGGGCGCTCGGCCGCCTGGAGGAGGGCAGGCCCCGGTTCACCGCCGCGCCCGTGGAGCACGCCGAACTCACCCGGCGGCTGCTGGCAGCCAGTCGCGGGGGAGAACTGCGGCCGCTGGAAAGCCTGTTGGCCGCCAGCGTCGCGGCCTGACCCCCTTCCCACCCGCACCATCCACCCCTAGCCCCCTAGGAAGCACAGGATCATGCGACCGAACGTAGTCCTCGTCGGCTCGATGTACGACGCCGAGGCCGAGGAGCTGCTGGAGCAGCACGCCCATGTCACCCGCGTCGACGACGCCGACCGCGAGGCCGTCCTCGCGGCCCTCGCCGACGCCCACGGCCTCGTCGCCCGCTACCCCGCCCGGATCGACCGGGAGCTGCTGGCCGCCGCGCCCAAGCTGCTCGCCGTGCTGTCGAGCGGCCGCGGCGTCGACAACATCGACATCGAGGCGGCGACCGAAGCCGGCGTCGTCGTCGCCAACAACCCGGGCCTGGGCGGCAAGCCCGTCTCCGAGCACTTCTTCGGCCTGCTCCTCATGGTCACCCGGGGCCTCGGCGCGATCCACCGCCACGGCAACCGGGCCGCCTGGGGAGAGAGCCGGCTGGGCACCCACCGCGTCGAGCTGACCGGCAAGACCCTGGGCATCGTCGGCCTCGGCAACGTCGGCGGCTGGACCGCCCGCCGCGCCCACGGCGGCTTCCTCATGCGCGTCCTGGCCTACGACCCGTACGTCTCGGCCGAGAAGATGGCCGAGGTCGGCGCGATCAAGGTCGAGCGCCTCGAAGACCTCCTCGCCCAGGCCGACTTCGTCACGGCCCACCCCGAGATGAACGACGAGACCGCGCACATGTTCAACGACAAGTCCTTCGCGCAGATGAAGGCCGGGGCCTACTTCGTGAACACCTCCCGGGGCGGCGTCGTCGACACCGACGCCCTGGTCCGGGCGCTGCGCAGCGGCCACCTCGCGGGCGCCGCCCTCGACGTGTACGAGGAGGAGCCGCTGCCCGGCGACCACCCGCTGCTCGGGCTCGACAACGTCGTACTGAGCGCCCACATCGCCGACTTCACCGTCGAGACCAAGCGCGCCCTCGCCCTGAACGCCGCCTCCCAGCTGATCACCGCCCTCGGCGGCAAGCAGCCGCCGAGCGCCCTCAACCCGGACGTCTGGGGCAAGGTCGCCGAGCGCCGCCGCGCTCTGCTGGCCTGACGACCGAGCGGCAGCGCGGGCACCCGCGCTGCCGCACCCGAAAGCTGACTGAGGAGTTCCATCGTGCTACTGGCGGTCGTGGGCCTTAACTGGGGCGACGAAGGCAAGGGAAGGATGGTCGACAATCTCTCCGCGGATGCCGACTACGTGGTCCGCTACCACGGAGGCAGCAACGCGGGGCACACCATCCACACGGATCAGGGCAAGTTCAAACTGCACAGCCTGCCGAGCAGCGTGATGCGCCCCGAGGTCACCAGCATCCTGGGACCCGGCATGACCGTGGACATCGAAGGCCTGCTGGCCGAGCTCGACGCGCTCGCCGAGCACGGCGTGCACCCCGAGCGCCTGCTGGTGTCCCACCAGGCCTCCGTCTGCTTCCCCTTCCACCGAGACCTGGACGCCGCCGAGGAGGAGCGCCTCTCGCACGGGCAGTACGGCTCCACCCGCAAGGGCATCTCCCCGGCGTACGGCGACCGCGTCATGAAGAAGACGCTGCTGGTCGGGGAGCTCTTCGACAAGGAGAGCCTGCCCGCCCGGCTGGCCTCCGTCGTGGACTGGGCGAACGAGCGGATCGAGAAGATCTACGGGGGCACCCCCCTGCTCCTCGCCGACGTCGAGCGGTGGGCCGCCGACGTGCGCGAGCGCCTCGAACCCCACGTCGTGGACGTGACGCGGCTGCTGACCGAGGCCCTGGCCCAGGACGCCACCGTCCTCGCCGAGGGCCAGCTCGGCGCCCTGCGCGACCTCTACTTCGGCATCTATCCCTTCACCACCTCCTCGAACTGCCTGGCCGGGCACGCGCCCGTCGGCATGGGGATCCCGTGGGCGAAGGTGGACCGGACCGTCGGCGTCACCAAGGCGTTCTCCTCCTGCGTGGGGGCCGGACCCTTCGTGACGGAGTTCGACGAGGAGCGCGCCGACCGGCTGCGCCGCCAGTGGGGCGAGTACGGGTCCACCACCAACCGCCCGCGCCGGCTCGGCGCGTTCGACGCGGTGGCGACCCGGTACGGGGCCCGGATGCAGGGCGCCGACGCGATCGCCATCACCAACCTGGACCAGCTCACCGGCACCGGCGAACTCCAGGTGTGCTCGGGCTACGAGCGCGACGGCCGCCCGGTCGCCGAGTTCACCACCAGCCCGGCCGAGCTGGCCCGTATGAAGCCCGTGTACGAGACGTTCGCCGGCTGGGACGAGGACATCTCCGGGGCGCGGCGCTACGACGAGCTGCCCCGGGCGACCCGCGCGTACGTGGAGGGGATCCAGCGCCTGCTCGGCGTGCCCGTGCGCTACGTGTCGGTCGGCTCCCACCGCGACGCGCTCATCGAAATCGAGACCGAAACCGAAACCGAAACCGGGACCGGGACCGGGACCGGGACCGAGGGGAACTGACGTGCTCGCCGTACTTGCCGTGAGTGACAAGCGGAACATCGACACGCTGGCCGCGGGGCTGCTGCGGCTGGGCTGGGACGTCGTGGCGACCGAGGGCACCCACCGCCTCCTGCGCGAGGCGGGTCACGAGGTCGGCCACGTGGCCGACCTCGCGGGCGCCCCCACCCTGCTGGGGGGCAGGGTCAAGACGCTGACCCTGTCGGTCATGGGCGGCATCCTCGCCCGCGACACCGAGTCCGACCTGGCGGAGATCGCCGAGTACGGGATCACCCGGGTGGACCTCGTCGCCTGCAACTACTACGTGCTCCCGCAGCTCGCGGCGGGCATGGACTTCGCCGGCTTCCGCGAGAAGATCGACGTCGGCGGCCCGGCCATGCTGCGGGGCGCGGCGAAGAACTGCGAGCACGTCATCCCGCTGAGCGACCCCGACGACTACGACTCCGTCGTGAAGCTCCTGGACGGCGCCGGGGGCTCCCCCTCCGCGATCGGCATGCCGCAGCGCCTGGCCCTGGCCGAGAAGGCCTTCGCCATCAGCGCCGCGTACGACGACTCGGTCCGCGCCCTCTTCCGCCCCTGACCCCTGACCCCGTCGCCGACCCCGGGGCCCGCTTCCCTCGAAGCGGGCCCCGCCGTCAGTGTCCGGCGGAGAGCTTCCCGCTGAGGCTGCCGTGCAGGTGCGCGCTGTGCTCGTTCAGGCCGGTGATCTCGACGCTCTTGCCGCGCTGGCGGTACCTGGTCTCGACGGCGTCGAGCGCCGCGACGGAGGACGCGTCCCAGATGTGCGCGTCGGAGAGGTCGATGACGACCTTGTCCGGGTCTGCGGCGTAGTCGAACTGCCCGACGAGGTCGTTGGAGGAGGCGAAGAACAGCGCGCCGGTGACCGAGTAGACCACCGTGCCCCCGTCGGGGTCGGTGACGGCGGTGACGTTCGCCAGGTGCGCGACCCGCTTGGCGAAGATGACCATCGCGGTGACCGACCCGGCGACGACGCCGACGGCGAGGTTGTGGGTGGCGACCACGCAGGCGACGGTCAGCACCATGACGGTGATCTCGCCGGCCGGCATGCGCCTGAGGGTCTTCGGGGCGACGGAGTGCCAGTCGAAGGTGGCGAAGCAGACCATCACCATCACGGCGACGAGCGCGGCCATCGGGATCCGGGAGACGACCGGCCCGAAGACGACGCACAGCACCATCAGGAAGACGCCCGCGAGGAAGGTCGACAGCCTGGTCCGGGCGCCGGACACCTTCACGTTGATCATCGTCTGGCCGATCATCGCGCAGCCGCCCATGCCGCCGAAGAATCCGGTGACGATGTTCGCGATGCCCTGGCCGACGGACTCGCGGGTCTTGCTGGAGCGGGTGTCGGTGATCTCGTCGACCAGCTTCGCCGTCATCAGCGACTCCATCAGGCCGACCACCGCCATGGCCGCGGCGTACGGGGCGATGAGCGTCAGGGTGTCCAGGGTGAACGGCACGTCAGGCAGACCCGGAACCGGCAGCGAGGACGGCAGCGCGCCCTTGTCCCCGACGGTCGGCACCGCGATGCCCGCGGCGACGGTGATCGCCGTGAGGATGACGATGGACACCAGCGGGGCCGGAACCGTCTTGGTGACCTTCGGGAAGAACACCATCAGCCCGAGCCCGCCGGCGACCAGCGGGTAGACGGCCCACGGCACGTTCCGCATTTCGGGGACCTGCGCCATGAAGACGAGGATGGCGAGGGAGTTGACGAAGCCGACCATCACCGAACGGGGTATGAACCGGACCAGCTTCGCCACCCCGAGCGCCCCGAGCACGATCTGGAAGGCGCCGGCGAGGATCACCGCCGCGATCAGGTAGCCCAGGCCGTGCTCACGGTTGAGCGGCGCGATCACGAGCGCGACGGCCCCCGTGGCGGCGGAGATCATCGCCGGCCGCCCGCCGACGACGGAGATCACCACGGCCATGGTGAACGAGGCGAAGAGGCCGATGGCCGGGTCGACCCCGGCGATGATCGAGAAGGAGATCGCCTCGGGAACCAGCGCCAGCGCGACCACCAGACCGCCGAGCACCTCGGTCCGCAGCACCCGCGGCGACAGCCAGGCGGGCGACGCCGGCCGGCGAAGGCCGCGCGGCCGCGAGGGTATGCCGACCAAGATCTTCTCCCAGATGTCTTCCAACGACCCCCGCAGACGCAGGAAGGGCCTGACCCGCGATGCGGATCAAGCCCTTGACCTGGTCTTACGAAGTCGGGGTGGCGGGATTTGAACCCACGACCTCTTCGTCCCGAACGAAGCGCGCTGCCAAGCTGCGCTACACCCCGATCGCCGCCTTGCAGCACTGCTGCCCTGGCGACATCGATTACTTTAGCGGACCGTCGGCCGGAGACGAAATCCGGTTTTCGGCGGCTGGCCCCAGGGGCCCCGCCGCGCTGCCGTCACGCCTCGGGCGTCAGCGTCAGGAGCGTCGCCTCGGGCGGGCACGCGAACCGCACCGGGGTGAAGCGGTTGGTGCCGCAGCCCGCCGACACGTGCAGGTACGCGCGGTGGCCGGCGCTCTCGTGCGTCGACAGGCCCTTCACCCGTTCGGTGTCCAGGTCGCAGTTGGTCACCAGCGCCCCGTAGAAGGGGATGCACAGCTGCCCGCCGTGCGTGTGCCCCGCGAGGATCAGCGGGTAGCCGTCGGCCGTGAAGGACTCCAGCGTGCGCAGGTACGGGGCGTGCACGACGGCGATCGAGAAGTCCGCGCCGGTGTCCGGGCCGCCCGCGACCTGCTCGTAGCGGTCGCGCTTGATGTGCGGGTCGTCCAGGCCGGTGAAGGCGAGGTCCAGCCCGTCCAGCTTGAGCCGCGCCCGCGTGTTGGTGAGGTTGTGCCAGCCCGCCGCGTCGAAGGCGTCGCGCATCTCCTCCCACGGGTTGTGGACGGCGCCGACGACCGGCCTGTTGCCGTTCAGCCCGTGCCGGCCCTGCACCTTCTCGATCAGGTAGCGCCCGGGATTGCGCAGCCGCGGCCCGTAGTAGTCGTTCGACCCGAAGACGTACACCCCGGGGAACTCCATCAGCGGACCGAGGGCGTCCAGCACCTCGGGCACACCCTCGGTGTCGGAGAGGTTGTCGCCGGTGTTGACGACGAAGTCCGGGCGCAGGCCGGCCAGGGACTGGAGCCAGGCGCGCTTCTTGCGCTGCCCGCCGACCATGTGGATGTCCGAGACCTGCAGTATCCGCAGCGGTCGCATCCCCCGCGGGAGAACGGGCACCGTCACCCGGCGCAGGCGGAAGGACCGCGCCTCGAAACCGGCGGCATAGGCCACACCCGCGGCCCCCACCGCCGCGATGGAGGCCGTGACCTTCAGGGGTACTCCGTAACGCGCACGCATGCCCCCATCGTCGCAGACAGGGAAAACCGGCGGGCGCCACCGGCCCCGTACCTGGCAGACTCGGGGCATGACCACGCTCAAGGCCAAGCTCCAGGAAGATCTCACCGCCGCCATCAGGGCGCGTGACGAGCTGCACTCGTCCACGCTGCGACTGACCCTCTCCGCGATCACCAAGGAGGAGGTCGCGGGCAAGGAGGCACGCGTCCTCTCCGATGAGGAGGTCCTCAAGGTGATCTCCAAGGAGGCGAAGAAGCGCCGCGAGGCCGCGGACGCCTTCGCCAAGGGCGGCCGTCCGGAGCAGGCCGCGCGGGAGACCGCGGAGGGCGAGTTCCTCGACACCTACCTGCCCAAGCAGCTCGGCGACGACGCGCTCGACGCGATCGTGGCGCAGGCCGTCGCGGAGGCCAGGGCCGCCGGCGCCGAGGGGCCGCGGGCCATGGGCGCCGTCATGAAGATCGTGGGCCCGAAGGTCGCGGGCCTGGCGGAGGGCGGCCGCATCGCCGCCTCCGTCAAGAAGGCCCTCATGTAGACGTCGCCCTCGCGTCAACGCAGAAGAGGGAGGGGGCCCCCGCCACCCAAAACCCCGGGGCCGCCCCCACCATTCGGAGGGGGACCCCCCCCCCCACACGCGCCGCCCCCCCCCCG
>NZ_JBHWVM010000032.1:0-79886 GCF_042736805.1 Streptomyces sp. NPDC060031 | reverse complement strand
ACCCGGTCCGACGAGGACCGGGTCACCCCTTTCGCGTGCGTACGGAAGCTCAGAGCTCGGCGGGGTCCCGGCGCACCGACGGGCGGCGGCTCGCGATGACCTTGGCGGCCAGCGAGCGCGGGCTGGTCAGGAAGCCGAAGCCCCAGCACATGTGCATCGTCGCCAGGGCCACCGGGATCTGCGCACGGGCCTTGAGCGAGAGGCCCTTGCCCGCCGGGACCGACCCGGCGGTGATCGCCGCGAGGTAGCCGGCCGGGACCGCGAAGGCCCACGGGGTGACGGCCGCGCCGACGACCACACCGGCGGCAATCGTGAGGACGGCGGCCGGCGGGGCGAGGTAGCGCAGGTTGATGGAGCCCGAGTGGTAGCGGGCCACCACGTGGCGCCAGCGCCCGTAGTCCTTGTACTGCTTGGCGAGCGCCCGTACGGAGGGCCTCGGGCGGTACTGGACCTTCAGCTCGGGCGAGAACCAGATCAGCCCGCCGGCCTCGCGGATACGGAAGTTCAGCTCCCAGTCCTGGGCGCGGATGAACTCCTCGTTGTACCCGCCCTGCTGTTCCAGCGCCTCCCGGCGGAAGACGCCGAGGTAGACGGTTTCGGCGGGGCCGGCCTCGCCGCCGGTGTGGAAGGCCGCGTTGCCGACGCCGATCTTCGAGGTCATCGCGGCGGCGACGGCGTCCTCCCAGGCGTTCTCGCCCTCGGCGTGCATGATGCCGCCGACGTTCTGCGCGCCGGTCTCCTCCAGGAGGCGGACCGCGGTGGCGATGTAGTTCGGGGAGAGCATGCCGTGGCCGTCGACGCGCACCACGACGGGGTGGCGCGAGGCCTTGATGGCGGCGTTGAGGGCGGCCGGGGTGCGGCCGGTGGGGTTGGGCACGGTGTGGACGCGGGGGTCGGTGCGTACGAGTTCGGCGGCGATCTCGTCGGTGCGGTCCGTGGACGGCCCCAGCGCGATCACCACCTCCATCTCGCCTGCGTACTCCTGTCCGAGGATGTGGCGGACGGAGTCACGCAGGTGGCGCTCCTCGTTGAGCACCGGCATGATCACCGAGACTGCGGGCTGCTGCGCGGGCATGTGGTCCTTCAAGGTCGGGTATCGGTGTCACGTTACCGCGTACGGGGGAAACGGGTGCGCGGCGGACGAGCGGTACGGACAGAGGCTGATCGTATGGGCCTACTGTTCTGACGAATCAGCCGAATGTGAACTGCTGCCCTGCTGCCCCGCGGAGGTGTCCCCGTGCCCCAGCCGCACCGTCCCACCCGCCCCGCCAGGCCACGGCAGCGCGCACAGCGCCGGGCGGACGGGCCCCGATGGGGGGTGCGGATCGCGGCCGGGCTCTCGGTGGCGGTGCTGGGCTCAGGGGCGATCGGGCACGCCGTGATGACCGGGCTGGACACCGGCATCGAGCGGGTGGACCCGTTCAAGGACATGAAGAACCGGCCGCAGGCCGGGCACGGGGTGAACTTCCTGCTGGTCGGCACCGACGGCCGCGAGAAGATCACCGCCGAGGAGAAGCGCGAGTACCGCCTGGGCGGTGCGCCCTGCCACTGCACCGACACGGTCATGCTCGTGCACATCTCCGCCGACAAGGAGCGGGCGAGCGTGGTCTCCCTCCCCCGCGACAGCTACGCCGAGGTCCCCGCCCACCAGGACCTGGTCACCGGCAAGGCGCACAAGCCGCACGCCGTGAAACTGAACGCGGCGTACGCCGAGGGCGGGCCCAACCTGACCGTGCGGACCGTGGAGAACATGACCCGGGTGAAGATCGACCACTACCTGGAGGTCGACTTCACCAGCTTCATGAAGACGGTCGACGCGATGGGCGGCGTGGAGATCTGCACCGCCAAGACCATGCGCGACCCGAACACCGGTCTCGACCTGCTGCCGGGCACCCACCGGCTGAGCGGCGGGCAGGCCCTGCAGTACGTGCGCTCGCGCCATGTGGACGGCGCCTCCGACATCGGCCGGATGCAGCGCCAGCAGCGGTTCATCGCCGCCCTGATCCACCAGTCCACCACCGGCGGCGTGCTGCTCAACCCGGTGAAGTTCAAGGAGGTCAGCTCCACGCTGCTCGGCTCCGTGCGGGCCGACAAGGGCTTCGGATCGGAGCAGATGCTGGCGCTCGGGCAGGCGATGCGGGACTTCACGCCGTCCTCGTCGGAGTTCGCCTCGGTGCCGATCGGCAACCCGTCCTTCCCGGTCAAGGGCATCGGCTCCACGGTGAAGTGGGACGAGCCGAAGGCCGCGAAGCTCTTCGAGGCGCTGCGCGACGACCGCCCGCTGGCCCCGGCCGCCCCCGGCCGGCCCGCTCGACCGCAGTCGGCGGTGCCGGTGGACGTGGCCCCGCAGCAGGTCCGGGTCCAGGTGGAGAACGGGACCCGGATCGACGGGCTGGGCGGCCGGGTGGACTCGGCGCTGCGCGCCACCGGCTTCGACACCACCGGGGCTCCGGGCAACGGCGCCAGCCGTGACGTCAAGCGCACGGTGATCACCTACGACCCGCGCTGGGACCGGTCGGCCCGTACGGTCTCGACGGCGCTGCCGGGCAGCGAGCTGCGCGCCGTCCCGGGCCAGGGCCGCACGGTGGTGGTGATCGCGGGCGCCGACTACACCAAGGTGGTGGCGGTGCGCGGGGAGGACCCGTACCAGGGCGGTGCGACGTCGGTGATCACCGGCGACCTGGTGGTCTGCGGGAAGTAGCCGGCCCCGCGGGGCCTACTCGTCCCCGTCGAAGCCCTCGGCGGCCCGGCGCTCGCGCAGCTCCGTGATCGCCTGGCGGCGGGCCAGGCGGTGGGTGCGGCGGATCTGGGCCTCCTGGTAGCGCCGCTCGTCCTGCTCGGTCTCCGGGACCACGGGCGGGACCGTACGGGGCTTGCCTTCGGCGTCGACCGCCGCGAAGACGAGGTAGGCGCTGCCGACCTGGGTGGCGGGGGTGGACTCGTTCCACCGCTCCGCGAGGACCCGTACGCCGATCTCCATGGAGGAGCGGCCGGTCCAGTTGCACTGGGCCTTGACGTGGACCAGGTCGCCGACCCGTACGGGCGCCAGGAAGGCCATCTCGTCCATCGAGGCGGTGACCGCGGGGCCGCCGGAGTGGCGGCCGGCCACGGCGCCCGCAGCGTCGTCCACCAGCTTCATGATCACACCGCCGTGCACCGTGCCGAGGAGGTTGGTGTCGTTGGCGGTCATGATGTGGCTGAGGGTGGTGCGGGAGGCCGAGATCGGCTTGCCCGGCATCTCGCCAGGTATCTCTGTCATACGGCCACCTTAAGTGCCTCGCCGAGGCATCAGCTCTGCAACAGCACCGGTACGAACACCCGCCCGGACTGTCGGCCGACACGCCGGGCCGGGCATTCTTGGGCACATGAGTGACTGGGACGGGTGGAACGGCGACCGCGAGGACCGCGGCCGCCGCGATGACGGGTACGGGCGCGGCAGCGACCGGGCGCAGCCGGAGGGCGCGCAGCGGATGCGGCACGTCCAGCGGCCGCAGCCGCAGCAGCAGCCCCCGCGCCCCGCGGTCCCGCCGCCCGCCCGGCGGCCCGGGACGCCGCCCGCACCGGGCGTGCCCCCGCAGCAGGCGCAGAGCCACGACACGTACGGCGGCTACGACAGCGGCTACAACACCGGCCAGGTCTACGGGGCCCCCGCGGGGCCCGGCGGGCCCGCGCAGCCGCCTTCGGCGCCCGGGGGTCCGGGGCGGACGCCCGGGCCGGCGCCGGACTGGCGCAAGCGGATCAAGGTCGGCTCGATCGTGCTGGTCTCCGCGCTGCTGGTGACCACGGTCTCCACCTACTTCTGGGCCGACTCCAAGGTGCGCCGGGAGGTGGACCTCTCCAAGGTGATCGAGCGGCCGAAGGAGGGGGACTGCACGACGTACCTGATCGTGGGCTCCGACAGCCGCGAGGGCATGTCCGACGAGGAGAAGAAGAAGCTCCACACGGGCTCGGCCGAGGGCAAGCGGACCGACTCGATGATGATCCTCGCGAAGTGCTCCAGCGGGAACACGATGGTCTCGCTGCCGCGCGACTCGGACGTGGAGATCCCCTCCTTCGTCGGGTCCGAGTCGGGCAAGAAGTTCCCCGGCACGGGCAAGCGGACCAAGCTCAACGCGGCGTACGCGGAGGACGGCCCGGAGCTGCTGGTGCGGACGGTGGAGTTCAACACCGGTCTGCGCATCGACCACTACGCCGAGATCGGCTTCGCCGGCTTCGCCGGCATCGTGGACTCGCTGGGCGGGGTGGAGCTCGACATCGAGCAGGGCTTCAAGGACGAGAAGTCGGGCGCCGACTTCAAGGCCGGCAAGCAGACCCTGAACGGCGAGCAGTCACTGGCCTTCGTACGGACCCGGTACGCCTTCGCCGAGTCCGATCTCCAGCGGACCAAGAACCAGCAGAAGTTCCTGTCGGCCCTCGCCAGCCAGGCGGCCACCCCGTCCACGGTCCTCAACCCGTTCACGCTGTACCCGATGCTGGGCGCGGGCCTGGACACGCTCATCGTGGACAAGGACATGGGCCTGTGGGACATGGGTCAGATGTTCTTCGCGATGAAGGGCGTCAACGGCGGTGACGGCGTCTCGATGAACATGCCGATCTCCGGGCAGCGCGGCGGGAACCTCGTCTGGGACAAGGCGAAGGTGCAGCAGCTGGTGAAGCAGATCCAGAACGACGAGAAGGTCACCGTCCGCGGCAACTGACCCGCGGGCGGGGTACGGGAAAGGGGCACCCCCGAGGGGGTGCCCCTTTCCCGTTGCGTACGTGGCCTACGCGGCTACGCGGCCTGCGTGGGTCAGCGCTTGCCGGCGCGGGCGCGCAGCTTCCACGGCATGGCGATGGACTCCAGCTGGACCGCGAGGTTCATCTTGGACTCGCCGACTGTGCGGTCCTCGAAGTGGATCGGGACCTCCATCACCTGGAAGTCGCGGCGCAGCGCCTTGAACTTCATCTCCACCTGGAAGCTGTAGCCCGCGCTGCCGACCGACGCCAGGTCGATGGCGCGCAGCGCCTCGGCGCTCCACAGGTTGAATCCGCCCGTGATGTCGCGGACGCGGGTGCCCAGGATGCTGCTCGCGTAGGCGTTGGCCCAGCGGGAGAGCAGCTTGCGGTGGGCGCCCCAGGCGTCGGACAGGGTGCCGCCCGGGACGTAGCGGCTGCCGACGACGAGGCCGGCGCCGGTGGACAGGGCCACGCCCAGCATCTCGGCGATCTTGCCGGCCGGGTGCGAGCCGTCCGCGTCCATCTGGAGGACGTAGTGGGCACCGTCCTCGACGGCCTTGGTCATGCCGGCGGCGTAGGCGCGGCCGAGGCCGTCCTTCGCGGTGCGGTGCAGGACCGACATGCGCGGCTTGCCGTCCTCGGTGACGAAGCCCTCCGCGAGTTCGTCGGCGATCTTGCCGGTGCCGTCGGGCGAGGAGTCGTCGACGACCAGCAGGCGCAGGCCCGGCTGGTCGAGGCCCATGAGCAGCTCCACCATGCCCGGCAGGTTGCCCGCCTCGTTGTACGTGGGCATGACCACGGTGAGCGGCGTGTGCGCCCAGGCGTCGGGGAGCTTCGTGGTGGCGACGTCGGTCGCGCGGGGAGTCTGCTGCTCGCCTATCACAGGTTGTGCCTCACTGAAGTTGGTCAACGGTCAGAGGAGAAGCGGACGGCGGCGGCGGGCAGTTCAGCCTTGCACCACACCCGCACCCCTGCGCGAAGTTCGTTGTCAGCACCTACGACGGCGCCGTCTCCGATGACCGCGCCGTTCACCACCGTGCGCGAGCCCACCGAGGCGCCGGCGCCGATGAGGCTGGCGCTCACGTGCGTGTCCGGGCCGATGGTCGCACCGTCCAGCACGATGGAGCCCTGGACGACCGCGCCCGATTCGATGCGGGCGCCGGCGCCCACCACGGTACCGCCCGACAGCTTGGCTCCGTCCGCCACATGGGCGCCCGGCAGGACGAGGGCCTCGCCGCGGGGGCCGGGGACGGCCGGGGAGGAGACGACGCCGCGCACCAGGTCGGCGGAGGCCTGGACGAAGGACTCCGGCTTGCCGAGGTCCAGCCAGTACGTGTTCTCGGTGATGCCGTGCAGCTTGGCACCGGAGGCGAGGAGGCCGGGGAAGGTCTCGCGCTCGACGGAGACGGGGCGGCCGGCCGGGATGGAGTCGATCACGCTGCGGCGGAAGACGTAGCAGCCGGCGTTGATCTGGTCGGTGACGATCTCCTCGGGGGTCTGCGGCTTCTCGGTGAAGGCCAGCACCCGCCCCTCGGAGTCGGTGGGCACCAGGCCGAAGGCGCGCGGGTCCTCGACCCGCACCAGGTGCAGGGAGACGTCGGCGTCGGCCGCCTGGTGGGACTCGACCAGGCCGGCGATGTCCAGGCCGGTGAGGATGTCGCCGTTGAAGACGAGGACGGGGGAGTCCGGGCCGCCGGTCAGGCGCTGCGCGGCGTTGCGGATGGCGCCGCCGGTGCCCAGGGGCTCGTCCTCGACGACGTATTCGAGGGTGAGGCCGAAGTCGGATCCGTCGCCGAAGTAGGGCTCGAAGACCTCGGCGAGATAGCACGTGGCCATGACGATGTGCGTGACGCCGGCGGCAGCGGCCCTGGCTATCTGGTGGGCGAGGAACGGGACTCCGGCGGCCGGGACCATCGGCTTGGGGGTGTTCACCGTCACGGGGCGCAGTCGCGTCCCCTGCCCACCGACCAGCAGGATCGCTTCCGTCATTGTTCTTCTCCCCAACCGGTTCAGGCGTACGAAGGTTCAAATTTAGCCCATGCGAGGGCGTGCGCAGGCCGGAGGGCGGCGGCCCGGGACCCGTCCGGGCCCCCGGGCCGCCGCCCCCGTCGCTAGCGGCGGTGCGAAGCCGGTGCCGGGCTTTGCGCGGGGCCCTCCGCCGAACGCGTCGCGTCCCGCGCGGACTTGCGTTCCAGGGCCTTGAGCACGCGCTTTCCGAGGCGCTGGCCCGGCAGTTCCACCAGGCGGTAGGTGAGGTGGCTCAGGAGGAGGACCAGCACCATGAAGACGAGGCTGGGGATGAACTTGCCGGGGCCGGTCTCCGGGAGGCCCGCGTCGTCCAGCATCCAGTGCACGCCGTGGAGCACGGGGACGTGCACGACGTACACCGAGTAGCTGATCGCGCCGAGCCAGGTGAGCACCCGCGGGAACTTGCGGTTGCGCAGCAGCATGCCGATGCCGAAGGTCACCCACGCCGCGAGGAAGGGGAGCACGAAGCCCTTCCAGCCCTCGGTCCAGGTCCCGAAGCGGGCCGGGCCGCGGTTGTACATGTAGCCGGCGGCCAGACCTGCGATCAGGACGAAGGCGCAGCACCACACCCCGAGGAGCCGGTCGATCTGGCCGGCCTGGATCCGGTAGATCGCGGTACCCGCGAACATCGTGGCGAAGATCAGCATGGTCTCGAAGAAGGGGGCCCGGGCATTGCCGAGGATCAGCACGAGGCCCAGTCCGCCGAGGATCAGCGCGCCGAGGCGGGTCAGGTCCGTACGGCCGCTGAGCACGCAGGCCATCGCCATGACCACGACGATGGCGCAGGCGAGGATGAGGTTTCGGGTGCTGACCTTGTCGACGGTGATCAGGTTCGAGCCGACGGCGGCTCCGAGCAGGAGTGCCAGCGCGCCGAAGGCCAGCGAGATCTGGGCGCTCAGGCGGTGGCGGCCGAGCACGAACAGGGCGGTGACGAAGAAGTAGAAGACCATCTCGTAGGAGAGGGTCCACATGACGCCGATCGCGCTCGGGATGTTGAGCATCTCGTGCAGCAGCAGCGTGTTGGCCAGGGCGGACCGGAACGGGTGGTCGGTCACGACGCCCGGCACCGCGGAGTGGGCGGCGGGCAGGATGAACAGCGAGGCGACGATGACGACGAGGAGGAGCGGGTAGATCCGGAAGAGCCGGCCGATCCAGAAGCCCCTTACATCGCCGCGGCGTTCGAGCGACGCCGGCACGATGTATCCGCTGACGAGGAAGAACAACATGACGGCGTAGATGCCGAGGTCGAAGTTCCTGTGGAAGAAATGGCCGCCGGGTATGAGGTAGAGCACCCTGAAGTGGTGCACCGCCACGAGCAGCGCCGCGATCCCCCGGAGGGCATCAAGCCACCCCAGCCGCACCACTGGCCGGTCGGCGGCTGTATCGCTGATGCCTGCGGGCCGGTTCGCCGGCCGCTGTTCAATTACCGTCACAGCAAGGGAGGCTAACCCAGAAAGGTTAACCTCTATTCATCCAGGCGCCGGCACGGGCCCGAAGAGCCATCGTACTCCACTCGTTACCTTCCGGGCGCCCGGTGCGTCGCCCGCCGTGCCACCCGCCCCGAACCATGGGGAATCGACGATGCGGCCGGGCCATACTGATATGGGCTCCGCAGGTGTTTCCGCCCCCTCGGACCGATCATGACCACAGCAGCAGCAACACAGATGTCGAGAGGCTTGCCTTGATGAGCGCCAGCAGGGTCAGCAGCAGTGCTCAACCGCTGACTGGTACGGGACCTGCCGACCCCTCGGTGTCCTGCGGGGACGGCCCGGAGCCGGGCGTGCTCGCCCGCGCGGCGCGTCTCGTGTGGCTGTGGCCGGCGCTGCTGACCCTTGCCTGCGGCCTCTACCGCAGCGGGCGCCTCGAACTCTGGCGCGACGAGCTGGCCACCTGGAACGCCATCGACCGCAGCCGGGGCGAACTGCTCGACCTGCTGGGGAACGTCGATGCGGTCACCGGGGTCTACTACCTCTTCATCCAGCAGTGGACCTCGCTGTTCGGTCACTCGCTAGTGATGCTCCGGCTGCCGTCGGCGCTGGCGATGGCCGGTGCGGCCGCCTTCGTGGCGCTGACCGCCCGCAAGCTGTTCGACACGCGCACCGCCCTGGTGGCCGGGGTGCTGTTCGCGCTGATCCCCTCGGTCTCGCGCTACGCGCAAGAGGCCCGCGGCTATGCGTTCGTGGTGCTCGCCGTGGCCGCTGCAACGTTCCTGCTGCTGCGCGCGATGGAACGGCCGACCACCGGCCGCTGGGCGCTCTACGCGGTCAGCGTCTGCGTGGCCGGGCTCTTCCACATGATCTCGCTGGTGTTCCTGGGAAGCCACGCCCTGATCGTCCTGATGCGCTGGCGCAAGGGGCGCGAGCGACGGCTCCTGTCCGGTTTCGCGCTGGCGGTCGTCGCCGCGCTGATCCCCGCAACTCCGCTCGTGGTCCTGGGCCAGCGCCAGGTGGGGCGGCAGCTGGACTGGCTGCACAGGCCCACCCTCCAGTACGTCGCGGACCTGTTCTGGCGCGGTCTGTTCGGCTCGACCTGGGTCAGCCTGTGCTTCCTCGCGATGGCCGTCCTGCCGCTGGCCTGGCACCGGGGACGGCGCCCGGCCTACGAGATCGGGCTCGTCGCCGTCCTGCCGGTCCTCGTGCTGTGGATCATCTCGCAGGGCAGCACGGCGTACTTCCTCGACCGCTACCTGCTCTTCACCCTGCCGGCGTGGGCGGTGCTGGCGGCCGCCGGGCTGAGCGCGCTGCGTCCCCGGGCGTTCCTGGCCCTGGGCCTGGTGGCCGTGCTCGTACTGGGCCTGAACGGCCAGCGGGTCATCCGCAAGCCCTTCTCGCGGGAGAACTTCGACGCCAAGTCGGCAGCCGCGGTGATCGCCGAGGGCTACAAGCCGGGCGACGGCGTCGCACCGCTCCGCGGGCACGCGGTCTTCCTGCAGTACAACATCGCCCTCGACTACTACCTCCCGGACGACGTGCACCTCAAGGACGTCTTCGTCGCCCGGAGCGCCGTGGAACGCGGAGACCTCTACCCGGAGTTGTGCAAGGACCCGGCCGCCTGCATCGGCGACCTGCGCAGGGTGTGGGTCGTGACCGAGGGCTCGGCCGACGGCAACTCGTTCAGCGGCTTCTCGCCGGCCCAGACGAAGGCACTGACGTCGGCGTTCCCCAAGCGGACGGTGACCGGTGTGCCCGGGATGACCGTGACCCTGCTGGAGCGGTAGCCGGACGGACCGGACGGGCCGCGGACGGCGCCCCGACGCGAAAACGCTCGGCCGGGATTCCCGGCCGAGCGTTTTGCGTGGTGCGCGGAGCAGGTACGGGACCTCGCCTACGGCAGGTTCCTGGCCATGACGATGCGCTGGACCTGGTTCGTGCCTTCATAAATCTGCGTGATCTTGGCGTCGCGCATCATGCGCTCCACCGGGTAGTCACGGGTGTAGCCGTAGCCGCCGAGGAGCTGGACGGCGTCGGTGGTGACCTCCATGGCCACGTCCGAGGCGAAGCACTTGGCGGCGGCGCCGAAGAAGGTCAGGTCGCCGTCGACGCGCTGGGACTTGGCGGCGGCCGAGTACGTGAGCTGACGGGCGGCCTCGATCTTCATGGCCATGTCCGCGAGCATGAACTGCACGCCCTGGAAGTCGCCGATCGGCTTGCCGAACTGCTTGCGCTCCTGGACGTAGCCCTTGGCGTAGTCCAGGGCGCCCTGCGCGATGCCGAGCGCCTGGGCGGCGATCGTGATGCGGGTGTGGTCCAGGGTCTTCATCGCGGTGGCGAAGCCGGTGCCCTCGGCGCCGATCATGCGGTCGGCGGGGATCCGGACGTTGTCGAGGTAGACCTCGCGCGTCGGGGAGCCCTTGATGCCGAGCTTCTTCTCCGGGGCGCCGAAGGAGACGCCCTCGTCCGACTTCTCGACCACGAAGGCCGAGATGCCCTTGGAGCGCTTCTCGGGGTCGGTGACGGCCATGACCGTGTAGTACTCGGAGACGCCCGCGTTGGTGATCCAGCGCTTGACGCCGTTGAGCACCCAGAAGTCCCCGTCGCGCACGGCGCGGGTCTTCATGCCCGCCGCGTCGGAGCCCGCGTCGGGCTCGGAGAGCGCGTACGAGAACATCGCGTCGCCCTTGGCGAGGGGGCCGAGGTACTTGGCCTTGAGCTCCTCGGAGCCGGAGAGGATCACCGGGAGCGAGCCGAGCTTGTTGACGGCCGGGATGAGGGAGGAGGAGGCGCAGACGCGGGCCACCTCCTCGATCACGATCACGGTGGCGAGGGCGTCGGCGCCCGCGCCGCCGTAGGTCTCGGGCACGTGGACGGCGTGCAGGTCGCTGGCGACCAGGGCGTCGAGGGCCTCCTGCGGGAAGCGGGACTCCTCGTCGACCGCGGCGGCGAACGGCAGGATCTTCGCCTCGGCGAGCGAGCGGACCGACTCGCGGAGCATGTCGTGCTCCTCGGCCGGGCGGTACAGGTCGAAGTCGGCAGAACCCGCCAAGATCTCTCACTCCCCAGGGTGATGCGTGATGCTAACTACCGTTAAGTAACCCAAGCTTAGTGTCCGGCGTCCCGACAGCGATATGTACGGGGCACGTGAGCTGCGTGACAGCACGGGTGCCTGGTGTGGTGCCGGTGGGGAGCTTCCCCCGGACGGGGCCGACTATGCTCGGTTGCCGCGAACGGCCCGCACCCCTCTGGAGCACGCATGGCCCCCCTCAAGATCACTGTGATCGGCACCGGATACCTCGGCGCAACGCACGCCGCGGCGATGGCTGAGCTCGGTTTCGAGGTGCTGGGGCTCGACGTGGTGCCGGAGAAGATCGAGATGCTGTCGGCCGGGCGCGTGCCGATGTACGAGCCCGGGCTGGAGGAGCTGCTGGCCTCGCACGTGGCCGGACTGCCCGGATCCACCGGGCGGCTGCGGTTCACGACCTCGTGGGAAGAGGTCGGCGCCTTCGGTGACGTGCACTTCGTCTGCGTGAACACCCCGCAGAAGCACGGTGAGTACGCGTGCGACATGAGCTACGTGGACTCCGCGATGGCCTCGCTGGCTCCGCACCTGACGCGTCCGGTCCTCGTGGTCGGCAAGTCCACGGTGCCGGTCGGCTCGGCGGAGCGGCTGGCGGCGAAGCTGGCGGAGCTGGCCCCGGCGGGCGCCGATGTGGAGCTCGCGTGGAACCCGGAGTTCCTGCGCGAGGGCTTCGCCGTGCAGGACACCCTCCACCCGGACCGGATCGTCATCGGAGTGCAGGGCGAGCGCGGCGAGAAGGTGCTTCGAGAGGTCTACGAGACCCCCATGTCGGAGGGGACCCCGCTGATCGTCACCGACTTCCCCACCGCGGAACTGGTGAAGACGGCGGCGAACTCCTTCCTCGCGACGAAGATCTCCTTCATCAACGCCATGGCCGAGGTCTGCGAAGCGGCCGGCGGCGACGTGGTCAAGCTCGCCGAGGCCATCGGCCACGACGAGCGCATCGGCGCGAAGTTCCTGCGGGCCGGCATCGGCTTCGGCGGCGGGTGCCTGCCGAAGGACATCCGCGCCTTCATGGCGCGGGCGGGCGAGCTCGGCGCCGACCAGGCGCTGACCTTCCTGCGCGAGGTCGACTCCATCAACATGCGCCGTCGCGGCCACATGGTCGAGCTGGCCCGCGACGCCGTCGGCGGCTCGTTCCTGGGCAAGCGGGTCGCGGTCCTCGGCGCCACCTTCAAGCCGGACTCCGACGACGTGCGCGACTCCCCCGCGCTGAACGTGGCCGGCCAGATCCACCTCCAGGGCGGCCAGGTGACGGTCTACGACCCGAAGGGCATGGACAACGCCCGCCGCGTCTTCCCGACCCTCGGCTACGCGGACTCCGCCCTGGCGGCGGCCCGCGGCGCGGAGGTCGTCCTCCACCTCACCGAGTGGCGCGAGTTCCGCGACCTCGACCCGGCGGCGCTGGGCGAGGTCGTCACCGACCGCCTCATCCTCGACGGCCGCAACGCCCTCGACCCGACCCGCTGGCGCACCGCCGGCTGGACCTACCGCGCAATGGGCCGCCCCCGCGCCTGACTTCGCGCCGACCCGTCCCCCACCTCCTTGCCCGGGCCCCGTCCGGGCAAGGAGGAGCCGGAAAACAGCTGGGTAGACTGACGACCGATGACCACGACAAGCAGCCTCCCGACCGACCCCGCCGGAGCCGCGGCGGGGACTGACCCCCGTCCCGGGCGGGGCCCCTTCGCCCCGGCCCTGCGAGGGCGCGGCGGCTACCTGGCCATGGCGGGCTTCTGGCTGGCCACACGGGTCATGATGGCGGGCTTCCTCCTGCACGACTTCCACGGAACCAAGTTCGTCGGCGTCGAGATCCAGATCTACCAGAACTGGTACAACGTCCTCATCACGGGGACCATGCCGCACAACGACCTGACGTGGCAGTACCCGCCCGGCGCGGCAGGGGTCTTCCTCGCGCCGGACCTGCTCCCCTTCCTCACCTACTTCCAGGCGTGGGTCGCGCTGACCGCCGCCTGCGACGCGCTGATAGCCATCGGCCTCGTCCGTGCCGCCCGCCGCTCCGACGGCAGCATGGCCGGCGCGGTGCTGTGGCTGGCCGCGCTGCCGCTGATGCTGTCGATGCCGTTCACCAAGATCGACCTGCAGGTCACCCTGTTCGCCGTCGGCTCGCTGCTGTGCCTGCGCTTCCGCCCGAAGCTCGCCGGCGTCCTCGCCGGCGTCGGCGCCATGATCAAGGTGTGGCCGCTGCTCACCCTGATCGGCGCCCCCCGCGGCAAGACGACGCGGGACGTGATCCTCTCCGCCGTCGCCGCCTGCGCCGCGCTGCTCGCCGTCTTCGCGCTCTTCTTCCGCGACACCCTCGGCTTCCTGGGCAACCAGGGCAACCGCGGCATCCAGATCGAGTCCCTCGGCGGCTCGGCCCTGATGTTCGCCAAGTTCTTCGGATTCTGGCACGGCAAGATGAACTTCCAGTTCGGCGCCTTCGAGTACGTGGGCCCGTACGTGTCCAGCGTCGCGCGGCTCTCGCTGCTGCTCACGGCCCTCGGCTTCCTGGGCCTGCTGCTGTGGCGCGTGAAGTCCAAGCGCTGGACGACCGCGACCCCCCTGGACGCCGCCCTGTGCGCCGTCCTGTTGTTCACGGTCACCAGCCGGGTCCTCAGCCCGCAGTACCTGATGTGGCTGCTCGGCATCGCCGCCGTCTGCCTGACCTCCCGGCACACCACGCAGCGCCCGATCGCGTTGCTGATCGCCGTCTCCGCCGGACTCAGCATCGTGATCTTCCCCCTCATGTACGGGGCGGAGATCCTCCACGGCACCGGCTTCGGCACCTTCCTGCTGTGCACCCGCAATGCCCTCCTGGCCATCGCCGCCGTCTGGTCCGGGGTGCGCCTCTGGAAGGCGACGGTCAGCCCCCGCCCCGAAGCGGAGTCCGGGGCGGCCGACCGGGCGAAGGTGTCACAGCACTAGGCCTTGCGGTGTTGGGCCGCGCGGGCGGTGAATTCCGCGTCGCGTAGGACGCGCTGGGCGTTGCCCCAGGTCAGGAGGGACAGGTCGGCTTCCGGCCAGCCGCGCTCCAGGAGTTCCGCGATCAGTTTCGGGTAGCCCGACGGGTCGGTCAGGCCGGTCGGGCGGGGGATGCCCGGCTCGGCGCCGAAGCCGGCGCCCAGGCCCACGCAGTGCGGGCCCGCGACGGCCCGTACGTGGTCCAGGTGGTCGGCCACCGCGTGCAGGGAGTCCCCGGTCCGCGCGGTGTCGAAGGCGACCATCGCCAGGCCTCCCGCCTCGCGCAGCGCGAGCAGGACCTCGTCGGTCGCGTTGTCCGGGTGCGGGTTGAGCGCGGCGGCGGCCGTGTGCGAGATGATCGCCGGCGCCTTGGAGGCCCCGGCGAGCTGGCAGGCCACCGCCGGCGGGCAGCCGGTGAGGTCCAGCAGCATCGCCAGCCGGTTCATCTCCCGGACCACCTCGTGGCCGAAGGCCGTCAGACCCTGCTGGGCCCAGGGCGCTCCCGCGGGCGCGAGGATCCGTACGCCCAGCGCGTGGAAGGCGCGCAGCGCGCCCAGCGAGTCGATCAGCGTGCGCCCCGGCACGGGGCCCAGGAACGAGGCGATCCGGCCCCGGTTGCGGGCGTCGGCCATGTCGTCGGCGGTCAGCGCGAGGCACAGGCTGTCGGGGTAGCGGTGCACCAGGGCGAGCGCCACGTCGATCTCTTCGAGGGTGTCGGACAGCACCTGGTCGGAGGCCGCCTCGGGCGGGCGGCCCGACGGCACGAGCAGCGACCAGAACTGGGCGCCCACTCCCCCGGCGCGCAGCCGCGGGATGTCGGTGTCGACGCCCACGTCCGGGGTGTCGATGTCGTGGTACGGGCTCTGGCGCAGGGTCCAGACGAAGGTGTTGCACCCGTCCGCGACAGGATGCACGGACAGCAGGGCTTCGGCCCGGTCCAGGGCTCCGGCCACCACCGCGGCGGGGGTGTCCTCGGCTCCGAGGGAGCCGGGCCCCACGGGGGTCACCGGGTCCGTGTGCGGTTCATCCTGCAGGTCGGCCATGGCGTTCGCTCCGGTCTCGGCGGCAGCGGGGAGAGAAGCAGGGAAGATGCTGCCACCGTGACATGGGGGACGCGTGGGCCGCCCGGCGGGTGTGGCGTTCGGGTGTAACCGGCAGGTCACACCCGGCGGCCGGCCGCCGGGCGGGCGGGCGGCTACCGCGCCGGCGCCGCGTCCAGCACGGTGTTCGAGGGGCCCCGGGACGCCGACTCCTCGCGCGCCACCGCCTCGGCGTCGCGCAGCGCCCGTACCGCGTTGGACCAGGTCAGCTTGGCCAGGTCGGCCTTCGACCAGCCGCGGGTCAGCAGCTCGGCGATCAGGTTCGGGTACCCGGCGACATCGTCCAGCCCGGACGGGGTGAAGGCGGTGCCGTCGTAGTCCCCGCCGATGCCGATGTGGTCGACTCCGGCCACCTCGCGCATGTGGTCCAGGTGGTCGGCCACCGTGGCGGCCGTGGCCACCGGACGCGGGCGCCGCGCCTCGAAGGCCCGGTGCAGGGCCATCGCCTCGGGGGTGGTGTCGAGGTGGTGGAGGCCGTGCGCGCGCAGGTTCTCGTCCGCGGCCTGCGTCCACTCGACCGCCGCCGGGAGGATGAACTTCGGCACGAAGGTGGCCATCGCCACCCCGCCGTTGGCCGCCAGCAGCTCCAGGACGTCGTCGGGGATGTTGCGCGGGTGATCGCAGATCGCGCGCGCGGAGGAGTGCGAGAAGATCACCGGCGCGGCCGAGACGGCGAGCGCGTCGCGCATCGTCGTCGCGGCGACGTGCGAGAGGTCGACCAGCATGCCGACGCGGTTCATCTCGCGCACGACGTCGCGGCCGAAGTCCGTCAGGCCCCCGTGCCGGGGCTCGTCGGTCGCCGAGTCCGCCCAGTCGATGGTGTCGTTGTGCGTGAGCGTCATGTACCGCACGCCCAGGCGGTGCAGGGCGCGCAGCGTGGCGAGCGAGTTGTTGATGGAGTGCCCGCCCTCGGCGCCCATCAGCGAGGCGATCCGGCCGTCGGCGCGGGCCGCCTCCATGTCGTCCGCCGTCAGCGCCCGCACGAGGTCGCCGGGGTAACGGGCGATCAGCTGGTCGACGACGTCGATCTGCTCCAGGGTGGCGCTGACCGCCTCGTCGCCCGCGTAGTCGGAGCGGACGTAGACCGACCAGAACTGCGCGCCGACCCCGCCGGCGCGCAGCCGGGGGATGTCGGTGTGCAGGTGGACGGACTGGTCGCCGGCGATGTCGCGGCGGCCCAGGTCGTAGCGCACCTGCTCGCGCAGCGCCCACGGCAGGTCGTTGTGGCCGTCGACGACGGGGTGCTCGGCGAGCAGCTCGCGGGCCTCGCCCAGCCGCTCGGCGGCGCTCACTTGCCGAATCCGAAGGATTCCTGGCCCGCGACCTTCGTACGCAGCCGCTTGCCCTTCTCGGTCGCCTGGTCGTTCAGTTCCTGCTGGAAGTCGCGCATCCGGGCCAGCAGCTCGGTGTCGTGCGCGGCCAGCATCCGTACGGCCAGCAGGCCCGCGTTGCGCGCTCCGGCGACGGAGACGGTGGCGACGGGAACCCCGGCGGGCATCTGGACGATCGACAGCAGCGAGTCCATGCCGTCGAGGTACTTCAGCGGCACGGGCACGCCGATGACGGGCAGCGGGGTGACCGACGCGAGCATGCCGGGCAGGTGGGCGGCGCCGCCCGCGCCGGCGATGACGGCCTTCAGACCGCGCTCGGCGGCCTGCTCCCCGTACGCGATCATCTCGCGCGGCATCCGGTGCGCGGAGACCACGTCGACCTCGTAGGGGATCTCGAACTCGTCCAGGGCCTGGGCGGCGGCCTCCATGACCGGCCAGTCCGAGTCCGAACCCATGACGATGCCGATGAGGGGGGTGCTCTGGGTGCTCACTCGGTGATCGTTCCTCTGAGGTAGCCGGCGGCGTGACGTGCGCGCTCCAGCACATCGTCGAGGTCGTCGCCGTAGGTGTTGACGTGGCCGACCTTGCGGCCGTGTTTCACGTCCTTGCCGTACATGTGGATCTTCACCTGCGGGTCGTGGGCCATGCAGTGCAGGTACGCCGCGTACATGTCGGGGTAGTCCCCGCCCAGCACGTTGGCCATGACCGTCCAGCGGGCGCGCGGGCGCGGGTCGCCGAGCGGGAGGTCCAGGACCGCGCGGACGTGGTTGGCGAACTGGGAGGTGACGGCGCCGTCCTGGGTCCAGTGGCCGCTGTTGTGCGGGCGCATCGCCAGCTCGTTGACCAGGATCCGGCCGTCGGGGGTCTCGAACAGCTCCACGGCCAGGTGGCCGGTCACGCCGAGCTCCTTGGCGATGCGCAGGGCCAGCGCCTGGGCCTCGCCCGCCAGCTCCTCGGAGAGGTTCGGAGCGGGGGCGATCACCGTGTCGCAGACCCCGTCGACCTGGACGGACTCCACGACCGGGTACGCCACGGCCTGGCCGTGCGGGGAGCGGACGATGTTCGCCGCGAGCTCGCGCACGAAGTCGACCTTCTCCTCCGCGAGGACCGGAACGCCCGCCTTGAAGGGCGCCTCCGCGTCCTCGGGGGCGCGCACGAACCACACGCCCTTGCCGTCGTACCCGCCGCGCACCGTCTTGAGGATGACCGGGAAGCCGCCCACCTCGTCCGCGAAGGCCGCCGCGTCCGCCGGATCGCTCACGATCCGGTGGCGGGGGCTGGGCGCGCCGATCTCGTCGAGCTTGGCGCGCATCACCCCCTTGTCCTGGGCGTGCACCAACGCGTCGGGCCCCGGGCGGACGGGGACGCCGTCCGCTTCCAGGGCCCGGAGGTGCTCGGTGGGCACGTGCTCGTGATCGAAGGTGATCACGTCGCAGCCGCGCGCGAAGGCGCGCAGGGTCTCCAGATCGCGATAGTCGCCGATGACGACGTCGCTCACGACCTGGGCCGCCGAGTCCTGTGGGGTGTCACTGAGGATCTTGAATCTGATGCCGAGGGGGATGCCCGCCTCGTGGGTCATGCGGGCGAGCTGTCCGCCGCCGACCATGCCGACTACCGGGAACGTCACACCCCCAGGGTATCCGCCGGTATTCCGCCATCCGGACACGGCCCTGGCCCGTACTGATCGCCGCGCCGCGGCGCGGCGCGGCGCGTACGGGTGTGCCGTGCGTCGCACGGGCCCCGAAGGCACGGACGGACCATAGGGGCGACACTTACCATGGGTGAGTTGACGCACGACCCCAGACGCCCCTCACGGGCGACGACGGACAGGGACTGACCAATCAGATGAGCGTGCCGAAGAACGGATCTGCCCTCGACCGCCTGCGCGGCCTCGCACGGGAGGTCGCCAAGTTCGGGGCCGTCGGTGGGATCGGCGTGCTGGTCAACCTGGGCGTCTTCAACCTGATCCGCCACACCACGGACCTCCAGGTCGTCCGGGCGAGTGTCATAGCCACCGTCGTGGCCATCGCCACCAACTACCTCGGCTTCCGTTACTTCGCCTACCGGGACCGGGCCCACCAGACCGGCCGGACCCGTGAGCTCACCCTGTTCGCCCTGTTCAGCGCGATCGGCCTGGTCATCGAGAACGGCGTCCTGTACACGGCCACCTACGGCCTGGGCTGGGACGGCCCGCTCGCCAGCAACTTCTTCAAGTTCGCCGGCATCGGCATCGCCACCGTCTTCCGCTTCTGGTCCTACCGCAGCTGGGTCTTCAAGGCCCTGCCCGCAGCCGCTCCGGCCTCGCTGGTCGTCGAGCAGCGCGACGGCCAGGGCGCTTCCCGCGCCCCCGAGCCCGCGAACAACTAACGGACCGTCTGTTCCGGCTCCGCGGGGCGTTCCGGGGCCGTCTGGCTCAGGAACAGCGCGAACACCGGCGGCTGCGTCTGGAGCAGCTCCAGGCGGCCGCCGTCCGCCTCCGCGAGGTCCCGGGCCACCGCCAGGCCGATCCCGGTGGAGTTGCGGCCGCTGATGGCCCGCTCGAAGATCCGGTTGCCGAGGTCCGGCGGGACCCCGGGCCCCTCGTCCGTGACCTCCAGCACCGCCTGGTTGCCGATCACCCGGGTGCGCAGCGCGACGGTGCCGCCCCCGTGCATGAGCGCGTTCTCCACGAGGGTCGCCAGGACCTGCGAGACCGCCCCCGGGGTGCCGACGGCCCGCATGCCCGTCTTCCCGGAGCGCACGATGGCCCGCCCGGCGCTGCGGTAGGCCGGGCGCCACTCCTCCACCTGCTGCTTGACGACCTCGTCCAGGTCGAAGGGCACGGCCGAGCCGGTCCGCGGGTCGCGCGAGTTCGTCAGCAGCCGCTCCACGACGTCCGTGAGCCGCTCCACCTGGGTGAGGGCGATGCTCGCCTCCTCCCGGACGGTCTCCAGATCGTCGGTGACCGTGATCTCCTCGAGCCGCATCGACAGCGCCGTGAGGGGGGTCCGCAGCTGGTGGGAGGCGTCCGCCGCCAGGCGGCGCTCGGCGGTCAGCATCCGCGCGATCCGCTCCGCGCTGGAGTCCAGCACGTCGGCGACCCGGTCCAGCTCGGGGACCCCGTACCGCTTGTGGCGGGGCCTGGGGTCGCCCGATCCCAGGCGTTCCGCCGTCTCGGCGAGGTCCGTGAGCGGGGAGGCCAGCCGGTTGGCCTGGCGTACGGCCAGCAGTACGGCCGCCACGACGGCGAGCAGCGCGACCGCGCCGACCACGGCCAGGGTCCGCCCGACCTCCTTGGTGACCGTGGAGCGGGACGCCTCGACGGTCACGACCTCGCCCTGCTCGCCGCGCGCGGTGCCCCGGATGACGCTGTCGGGGATCCGCTCCCCGACCTCCACGGCCGGTTTCCCCGGGACGGTGATCCGCGCGTACTGGCCGACGTCGAGCTGCTCGGCGAGCGCCAGGGGGTCGATCCGCTGGTTCTCCAGGACGTTCGACTCGACGATGCCCACCAGCCGCAGCGCCTCGGACTCGATCCGGTCCTGTGCGCTGCTGGTGATCGTCCGGGTCTCCACGATGACCAGGGAGACCCCGAAGACGGCGATGACGACGAGCACCACGGCGAGCGTGGAGTTGATCAGGCGGCGGCGCATGGCTTAGTGAAGGCTCAGCTCTTCTCGAAACGGAAGCCGACGCCCCGCACGGTGGCGATGTAGCGGGGGTTGGCGGCGTCGTCGCCGAGCTTCTTGCGCAGCCAGGAGATGTGCATGTCCAGGGTCTTCGTGGAGGACCACCAGGTGGTGTCCCAGACCTCGCGCATCAGCTGGTCGCGGGTGACGACCCGGCCGGCGTCGCGGACCAGGACGCGCAGCAGGTCGAACTCCTTGGCCGTGAGCTGGAGCTCCTCCTCCCCCATCCAGGCGCGGTGCGACTCGACGTCGATCCGCACCCCGTGGGTGGCGGGGGCCTGGGCCGCCTCGGTGGCGCCTCGCCGCAGCAGGGCCCGTACGCGGGCCAGCAGCTCGGCGAGCCTGAAGGGCTTGGTCACGTAGTCGTCGGCGCCGGCGTCCAGGCCGACGACCGTGTCGACCTCGTCCGCCCGGGCGGTGAGGACCAGGATCGGGAAGCCGTGGCCCTCGGCGCGCAGCCGGCGGGCGACCTCCAGGCCGTCCATCCCCGGCAGCCCCAGATCCAGGACGACGAGGTCGACGCCGCCCTGCAGTCCGGCGTCCAGGGCGGTGGGGCCGTCCTCCCGGACCTCGACCTCGTACCCCTCCCGGCGCAGGGCCCGGGCCAGGGGTTCCGAGATGGATGCGTCGTCCTCGGCGAGCAGTACACGCGTCATGTGGGTGATGGTAGTCCGCGGCGGGTGCAACGAGGGGCCTGCCCGCACACCCCTGGCGATCTGCTCTTATGAAGTACTACCGACCTTCGAATGTGATCTTTCGGTTCCCGCCGCGCCTGTGATCCATCTCTCAAGTCCTTTCATATGCCACAGTGTCGTGTCGTATGGTGGCGAGACGCCTGATGCACTACCTCTGAGACCTTTGTGCCGAAAAGCGCGCCGAAGGTCTCTGTTTCTGTCCTGACCGGTCCTGGCAGTCTTTTCGGACTGGCCTGTCCGGGCTTGATGACAGTGAATGACCTATGGGCCGGGCCCGTCGCGCGAAGGTGTGCGGCTGGGCGTGGATCCCGGTTACGGACGTTCCTCCGCTCCGCCCCCGCGGGGCGAGACCCCTGGGCGTGGGGTGGGGCATCCGCTGCCGGTGCCGGCCACCCCCCACCGGGCGCGGATGAGCTCACGAAGCCAAGCGTCCCGAGCAAGCAAGGATCGACCATGGCTTCCAGCCTGACGAAGGAATCGGCGGATACGTCCACCGACAAGACCTTCTTCGGCCACCCCCGTGGCCTGGCCACTCTGTTCATGACCGAGATGTGGGAGCGTTTCTCCTACTACGGCATGCGCGCCCTTCTCGTCCTGTACCTGGTCTCCGGCGGCACCGAAGCCGCGACCGGCAGCCAGGGCGGCGGCCTCGCCTTCACGATGGCCACGGCCACGGCGATCTACTCCGTCTACGTGGCGATGGTCTACCTCATGGCCATGCCCGGCGGCTGGTTCGGTGACCGCGTCTGGGGTGCCCGCAAGACGGTCGCCATCGCCGGTGGTGTGATCATGGCCGGCCACGTGTCGCTGGCCATCCCCGGCCAGGCGATGTTCTTCGTCGGTCTGATCCTGGTCGCGGCCGGTTCGGGTCTGCTGAAGGCCAACATCTCCACGATGGTCGGCCACCTCTACGACGGCCCGGACGACCCGCGCCGTGACGGTGGCTTCACGATCTTCTACATCGGCATCAACCTCGGTGCCTTCGTCGCGCCCTTCGTCGTCGGCACCGTCGGCGAGAAGGTCAACTGGCACCTCGGCTTCCTGATCGCCGCCGTCGGCATGGGCCTGGGCCTGATCCAGTTCCTGCTGGGCACCAAGCACCTCAACGAGCGCAGCAGCCTGGTCCCGAACCCGCTGTCGCCCGCCGAGCGCAAGAGCGTCATCGTCAAGGTCGCGGGCGTGGCCCTCGCCGCCGCCGTGTTCTACGGCGTCGTCGCCGCCCTGGGCATGTACACCCTGAACTGGGCGCTGGTCCCGATCACCCTCGCCGGCCTGGTCATCCCGGTCGCCGTCCTGGTCCGCATCAAGCGCGACAAGGACCTGTCGGGTACCGAGCAGTCGAAGATGACCGCGTACATCTGGTTCTTCGTCGCCGCGGCCGTCTTCTGGATGATCTACGACCAGGGTGGTTCGACCCTGTCGCTGTTCGCCGACGGCAAGACCGCCGACACCGTCTTCGGCCTCGGCTTCCCGGCCACCTGGTACCAGTCGCTGAACCCGCTGTTCGTCATGGGTCTGGCGCCGCTCTTCGCCTGGGCGTGGGTCTGGCTGGCCCGCAAGAACCAGGAGCCGAACACCATCGTGAAGTTCGCGATGGGCCTGGTCCTGATCGGCGCCTCCTTCTTCGTCTTCATCGTCCCGATGAACATGGCGGGCGACGGCACCAAGGTCTCCCCGATGTGGCTGGTCTCGATCTACATGATCCAGACCATCGGTGAGCTGTGCCTCTCCCCGGTCGGCCTCTCGGTCACCACCAAGATGGCCCCGCAGAAGTACGCCTCCCAGATGATGGGTGTCTGGTTCCTCGCGGTCACCGCGGGCGACTGCACCACCGGCCTGCTCTCCATCGCCGGTGTCGACCTCAACGGCACGTCGGTGATCGGCTTCGAGGCCGCCGCCGCGGTGCTCGCGGGCTTCGCGGTCTACTCGTACCGCAAGAAGGTCAAGGGGCTGATGGGCAACGTGCACTGACGCACCCCGCCCCGCACGCCGCGAACGGCCCGGCACACCGCAAGGTGTGCCGGGCCGTCGCCGTTGGGGCTAGCGGGTGCCGCGCAGGCGGCGCCACGGGGTGAAGGTGAAGACCGCCGCGCCGAGCAGGACGACCGTGCCGGCGACCAGGGCCAGGGCCTTGATGCCGCCCTCGTCCTGCGCGCCGGTCTGGGCCAGGCTGTCCGAGCCGGTGGTGGTGCCGGTGGTGGTGCCGGTGGTGGACGGGCCGCCGGAGCCGCCCGCCTGGGCGGTGACGTCCAGTTCCAGCGAGACGCCGCTGCTGGCCGCCTTGCAGGGCACCTCGATCGGCTCGGCCGGAGCCGGGGCCATGACGACCTCGATCGTCAGCTGGTCCGGGCTCAGCGTCACCTTGCCGGTCTTGCCCGGCTTGTAGGTGCCGGTCATGTCACTGAGGGTGACCCCGGCCCCCTTCGGGGTCGGCTCCTTGTTCGCGGGGCCGGAGACCTTGACCGTGCCGCTGTCGGCTCCACCGAGCTTGATCGCCATCGAGGGCTTGAGGGCCCCCGCGGGCAGGTCGGCCGGGCTCTTCATCACGTCCTTGGCGGTCTTGACGGTCAGGTCGTAGCTGCCGCCGTTCTTCTTGGCGTTGATCGTCACCGGGGTCTTGATCCCGCCCTCGACGAAGTCGCCGCAGGTGTAGGCCACCTCGATCGGCTTGCCCGGGAAGTCGGTCTGCCCATCGGATCCGGCGGTGGTGCCGCCGTTGGTGGAGCCGCCGTTCGTGGTGCCGCCGTTGGTGGAGCCACCGCCCTCGGTGACCTTGATGGTGGCGCCCACGCCGACCGACTCCTGCGGCGTGCAATGGGTGAGCAGGCCGCTGAAGTCCACGTCGTACTTGCCGGGCGAGATGGTGACGTCCCCGGCCTTGGTCAGCTTGACCTTGGCCTTCATGTCGGAGAGGACCATGGGCGACTTCTTGGGGATGGGCGGGTTCGACCGCGCACCCTCCATCTTCAGCTCACCGCTCTGCGCCCCGCCGAGCTTGGCGTAGCCGATCGGCTTGATGCTGTCCTTGGGCAGGTCCATGAGGTCGGTGTTGTTCGAGGCCGGCTTGACGGTCTTCCAGACCACCTCGACCTCGTCACCGACCTTGGCGGTGGCCGGCGCGGTGACCGAGGCGGTGGTCGTGCCCTGGACCGGGCTGCCGCCGCCGGCCGGCGGTACGCACTCCACCTTGTACGAGACGTCGGCCGCCTGGGCGGGGCTCGCCGCCAGCAGGATGCCCGCGCCGCCGAACAACAGCGCGACTGCGGCCGCACTCATCCTCCGTTGGGTCTTCACGAATGTCCCTTCGTCGTCGGACTGATCTCAGACGGTGCGGACGCCTGTGGTGCAGGTGGTGCAGGTGGTGCAGGTGCTTCGGGTGGTGCAGGTGCTTCGGGTGGTGCGGTTGGCCCCGGCGCGCTGTCCGGGGTGAACCACGGCAGGACCGCCGTGGTGGTCTGGGGGGACCGGGCCGGTGGCCCGGTGCGTGGCTGCGCGAGGCCTCGTACGGCGGGGATCCCGGGCAGCCGGGCCGTCACGGCCGTCGCCGCCTCGGGGAGACGGGCGCCGCGGTGGCGGCCACCGCCTACGGGCTCGCGCGGGCGGACCTTGTCCACCACGGCCATGCCCACGCGGAAGAGCCCGGCGGGGATCACCAGCAGGAGCAGGCCCCAGAACAGCAGCACTCCGTACGGGCGGGCGACGCCCCAGGGCTGGGTGGCCACGACCGTCTCGCCGTACTTGAGGGAGACCGTGTAGTCGCCGTGGGCGCCCGCGGCGAGGGAGACGCCCAGCGAGACCTCGGCCTTGCCGCCGGGCGGGATGGTGCCCTTCCAGCGGACCTCCTCCCAGATCGGCGCGAACACCCCGTGTGCGATGCCGAGTTGGAAGACGGGGTCCTTGACCGGGGCGGAGCCGAGATTGCCGATGGTGACCGTGAACTTCCGGCCGGCCGGGGCGCCGAACCAGGTCAGCACCCCGTCCTCGCCCCCCAGCCGGACCCCAGTGAGCATGGCCAGGCGGGCGGTGCCGCCCTCGGCGGGGAGTTCCGCCACCGGGTGGTCGGTGATCTTCAGCGCGGCGGCGACGGTGGACTGGTCGCCGTTGACGGAGGTGACGTTGACGACGCAGGGGCACGGCTTGGGGGGCGCCACCACCGGGAGCTGGGCGGCGAAGCGGCCGTCGTCGCCGACCGATACGGCGACGCCGTCGGCGTTGGCGCAGCTGTTGGTGCCGCCGATCATGTTCTGCCCGCAGACCAGCAGCATCACCAGGGTCTTGGGCCGCCAGCCGGTGCCGGTGACGGTGATCTCGGTGCCCTTGGCGGCCTCCTGGAGGGAGAGCGCCACGGCGGGTTTGCCCGCGTCGGCCGCGGCGGCCGGGGGCGCCGGGAGCAGCAGGAGCGCGGGGACCGCCAGGAACACCGCCAGCCCTGCCGCGACGAGGGCGCGGCCCAGGCCACGGCCCCGGGCCCGACCCCCGGCCCGGGCACGGGCCTCGTCGCCGACTGCCCCGCCGACCTTGGCGCTCACCTGGGTGCTCCCGTCAACTCGTGTTCCGGTGCCGATGCCTGTTCGGGTACGCCGGCCGGGTCGGGCGGCGGCTCGTCCCGCCGGATCCGCCGCCTGCGTACGAGGAGCAGCGCGGCCGAGGTGGTCGCGCCGAGGCCGAGCAGGCCGACGCCGGTCCGGCCGGCGATGCCCCAGGGCACGAACCAGGCCGAGGCGCGACCTGTGGCCCGGGCGCCGCCGGGGGCCGTGACGGTGAGGATGAGGGAGGCGTGGTCCAGGACCGGGGCGCCGGGCCAGGGTTCGGTCAGCTCGACGCGCTGGCCGGGCAGCAGCTCCACCGGGAGGGGGTGGGCGCCGCGGCCGGGGACCTCGCCGAAACGGCCGCGGGCGGTGAGGGACAGTTCGGGGGCGAGGGCGACGTTGCCGCGGTTGACCAGGGTGTAGGCGACCCGCGTGGCCGCGCCCTTGCCCCGTACGGCGACGTCCTCGACGGTGAGGGCGGCCAGCGTCGGGCCGCTGACGCGCAGGTGGACCCGTACGCCCACCTCGCGGCCGCCCTCGGTGGCGACCACGGCCGCGGGGTGGTCGCCGGGCGGGGAGGCGGGCGGCACGGTGACGGTGAAGGGCACCACCGCGCGGGTGCGGGGCGGGATCTTCACCGTGGCGGAGGCTCCGAAGCTGATCCAGGAACCGGCGCCGGCGGCTGCCTCCGCCCGGCGGCCTCCGGCCGCGGGTGCGGCGGGGCGCACCGCGAAGGCACCGTCGGCGGTGTTGTAGGCGTCGGCCCCGCGCAGGGTGACGGTGCGCTCCTGGTCGGTGGTGTTGGCCAGGGCGAGCCGGTCCTCCATCACGGTGCCGGGGGCGCCCGCGAGGTAGAAGTACGGGCGCGCCGCGGCCGGGCGCCCGGCGGCGGGCTCGGCCGTCCAGCCGGGCTCGTCGGCGCTCGCGGGGCCGCCGTACAGCGCGGCGGCCGCGAGGAGCGCCGCGACGGCCAGGCGGGCCGGCCGGACGCGGGGGGCGCGGCCGGCGCGGCGGAGGCTCCGGTCGGGGGTGGGGGTGCGGGTGGGGATGCGGGTGGGGGTGGGGAGCACGGGCATGGCCGGGGGTGCTCCGTTCAGGACCGGGCCCGCTGGCCGCGTCGGGTCAGCCAGAGCACTCCGGCGGCGCCGGAGAGCAGCACGGTGCCGCCGAGGGTGCCGAGGGCGATCGCGGAGTCGGCGGGGCCGGTCTGCGGAAGGGTGTCCCCGCCGGAACCGCCGGAACCGCCGGCCTGCGGGGTGACGTCCTTGCCCGCGCCGGCGGGGGCCGTGACCTCCAGTTCGAGGGCGGGCTTGGGGCTGTTGCCGGGGGTGCAGGTCGTCGTCGTGCCCATGGCCTTGATGGTCAGGACGCCGGCGGTGAAGGTGACCTTGCCGCTCTTCTTGGGCGTGTAGGTGCCCGAGAGGTCGGTGATCTTGATGGGCGTCTCGGCCGGGACGGCCTCGGGGTTGGGCGGGCCGGAGACGGGGACGGACGCCTTCTCGGCGCCCTCGACGAGGATGACCGCGCTGGGACTCATCGCGCCCTTGCCGAGCTCGATGGGGCTGGAGGAGACGCCCTTCTGGAAGGACATCGTCAGCTTGTAGCCGTCCCCCTCCTTGACCGCCTTGATGTCGATCGGCGAGACCGCCGACTTGTCCCCGATCGGGGTCTTGCAGTCGTACTGGACCTCGATCACGGCGGCGTGGGCTGCGGGGGCAGCCAGCAGTACGGCCGATCCGGCCAGCGCGGAGGCCAGTGCGAGCGCGGTGGAGCGTTTCCGGTCGGACACCTTCGTCTTCCCCTCAAGCCACAAGTTACTGACGGCACATCAGATTGGTGGCTCAAGGTACGCCCGGGGCCTTACGGAGGGAAGACAAAGGACAGGCCCGGATCAACGGCCCGCGGGCCGGGCGGAATCAGGCCGTGCGGACGCCCTTCTGCCAGACGGCGGAGACCAGCGGGACGCCCGGGCGGTAGGCGAGGTGGACGTGGCTGGGGGCGTCGAGCAGGGCCAGATCCGCGCGCGAGCCGGGGGCGAGGGTGCCGATGTCGCCGCGGCGCAGGGCGCGGGCGCCGCCCGCGGTCGCGGACCACAGGGCCTCGTCGGGGGTCATCCGCATGTCCCGGACGGCGAGCGCGATGCAGAACGGCATGGAACTGGTGTAGGAGGAGCCGGGGTTGCAGTCCGTGGACAGCGCGACGGTGGCGCCCGCGTCGATCAGGCGGCGGGCGTCGGGCCACTGGGCGCGGGTGGAGAACTCGGCGCCGGGCAGCAGAGTGGCGACGGTGGTGGCCGCGGCCTGCGCGAGGGCGTCCACGTCGGCCTCGGTGAGGTGGGTGCAGTGGTCGGCGGAGGCGGCCTCCAGCTCCACGGCGAGCTGTACGCCGGGGCCGTGGGAGAGCTGGTTGGCGTGGACGCGCGGGATGAGCCCGGCGGCGGCGCCCGCGGTGAGGATGGCGCGGGCCTGGTCGCCGTCGAAGGCGCCCTCCTCGCAGAAGACGTCCACCCAGCGGGCGTACGGGGCGCAGGCGGCCAGCATCTCCCCGGTGACGAGGTCGACGTAGCCGGCCGGGTCGTCGGCGTAGTCGGGGGAGACGATGTGCGCGCCGAGGTAGGTGACCTCCTCGGTGTGCGCGGCGGCGATGCGCAGGGCGCGGGCCTCGTCGGCGACGGTGAGGCCGTAGCCGGACTTGGTCTCGAAGGTGGTGGTGCCCTGGCGGCGGGCCTCGTCGAGGTGGCGCAGCAGGTTGGCTTCGAGTGCGGCGTCGGTGGCGGCCCGGGTGGCGGCGACGGTGGTGCGGATGCCTCCGGCGGAGTAGCTGCGGCCGGACATCCGCGCGTTGAACTCGGCGGTGCGGTCGCCGGCGAAGAGCAGGTGCGAGTGGGAGTCGACGAAGCCGGGGATCACGGCGCGGCCGTCGGCGTCGTACGTCTCGTCCGCCGCCGGGGCCGTCTGGGCGGGGCCGACCCAGGCGATGCGGTCGCCGTCGATGACGAGGGCGGCGTCCTGGATCAGCCCGAGGGGGGAGCCGTCGCCGAGGGCGGGGTCGTTGGTGACGAGGCTGCCGATGTTGGTGACGACGATGGTGGTCATGATTCCTCTCGGGGGTTTCCTGGGGCTCCGCCCCGGATCTTTGAGCCGCGGCGGTCAGGACCGGAGGGTCGCGATGGCATCGGCCAGGGCGGACGGGACGTCCTGGAGCAGGGTGTGGGCGCCGTCGCGGACCACGTGGCGGCCGGCCACCACCGTGTGGCGGACGTCCGAAGCGGTCGCGGCGAACACCGCCGTCTCGGCGCCCAGCCTCGGCAGGGGGCCGGCCGTCCGTACGGAGTCCAGGGCGATCGTGGTGAAGTCCGCGAGCGCGCCCGCCTCCAGGCGGCCCGCGTCGGGCCGGCCGAGGGCCGCGTGGCCGTCGGCGGTGGCGGCCGCGAGCAGGGAGTTCGCCGTCCAGTGCCCCCGCGTCCGGCTGCTGAGGCGCTCGTTCAGCTCCATCGCCCGCGCCTCTTCGAGCAGGTCGATCACCGCGTGGCTGTCGCTGCCGAGCGACAGCGGGCTGCCCGCGTGCTGGAGGCGGACCGCGGGGCCGATGCCGTCGGCGAGGTCGCGTTCGGTGGTGGGGCACATGCACGTGCCGGTGGTGGTGCCGCCCAGCAGGGCGATGTCCGCGTCGGTGAGGTGCGTGTTGTGGACGCCGGTGGTGCGCGGGCCCAGCACCCCGTGGTCGGCCAGCAGCTGGGTCGGGGTGCGCCCGTGGGCGGCCTGGCAGGCGTCGTTCTCGGCGGTCTGCTCCGAGAGGTGCACGTGCAGCGGCGCCTCCCGCTCCTCGGCCCAGCGGGCCACGGTGGCGAGTTGGCCTGCGGGGACGGCGCGTACCGAGTGGATCGCGGCGCCGATCAGGGCGTGCTCGCGCGGCTTGAGGGCGCCGACCCGCTCGGCCCAGGCCTCGGCGGTTCCGTCGGAGAAGCGCAGCTGGTGCTGGTTCGGGGCCTGCCCGAAGCCCGCCGACAGGTACGCGGTGTCCAGCAGGGTGATCCGGATGCCGGCCGCGGCGGCGGCCTCGATCAGGGCCTCGCCCATGGCGTTCGGGTCGGCGTAGGGGGCGCCGCCGGGGGCGTGGTGGACGTAGTGGAACTCGCCGACGTTGGTGATGCCGGCCAGCGCCATCTCGGCGTACACGGCGCGGGCGAGCGCGAAATACGTGTCGGGGGTGAGGTTCTGGGCGACCTTGTACATGAAGTCGCGCCAGGTCCAGAAGGTGCCCGAGCCGACCTGGACCGTGCCCCGCAGCGCCCGGTGGAAGGCGTGGCTGTGGGCGTTGGCCAGGCCCGGGAGGGTGAGGCCGCGCAGGACCTCCGCGCCGGGCGGCGGGGTCTGCGCCCCGGCCCCGGTGCGGACGGCGGCGATCCGGCCGTCCGTGTTCACGTCCAGGGCGACGCCCGGCTCGACATGGGTGCCGAGCCAGGCGTGCTCCAGCCAGTACGTCTTGTGCGCGGTCAGCGGCACGCGAGACCTTCCAGTACGTCGGCGAGGGCGAGGACGCCGGCCACGCAGTCGTCCTCGGCGGCGAACTCCCGCGGGGAGTGGGAGACCCCGGTGGGGTTCCGTACGAACAGCATCGCGGTCGGGACGGCGGCGGAGAGGATTCCGGCGTCGTGTCCCGCCCCGGTGCCGAGGACGGGGACGGCCCCGCCCAGGATCCGGTTCATCTCGTCGCGCAGGGCGTGCTCGAACTCGACGACCGGGGTGAAGGACTCCCGGACGATGTCCAGGTCGATGCCGTCCTGGTCGGCGCGCTCACGGGCGGCCTTCTCGATGGCGGTGACGACCGTGTCGAGGGTGGCCTGGTCGGCGGCGCGGGAGTCGAGCCAGCCCCGTACGAGGGAGGGGATGGCATTGACCCCGTTGGGCTCGACCGCGATCTTCCCGAAGGTGGCGACGGCCCCGGCCAGGGCCGCCTCACCGCGGGCGGCCAGCACGGTCGCCGCGTACGTGAGCATCGGGTCCCGGCGGTCCACCAGGCGGGTGGTGCCCGCGTGGTTGGCCTCGCCGTGGAAGTCGAACCGCCAGCGGCCGTGCGGCCAGATCGCCGAGGCGATGCCGACCCGGTCGCCGGAGAGGTCCAGGGCCCGGCCCTGCTCCACGTGCAGCTCGACGTAGGCGCCGATGCGGGCGAGGCGCTCGGGGTCGGCCCCGATGGCCTCGGGGTCGTACCCGGCGGCCTCCATCGCCCGGGGCAGGGAGATGCCGTCCGCGTCGCGGAGCTCGTACGCCTTCTCCCGGGTCAGCTGCCCGGCGGCGAGCCGGGAGCCGACGCAGGCGAGGCCGAAGCGGGCCCCTTCCTCGTCACCGAAGTTGGTGATGGCCAGTGGCCTGGCGAACTCCGCGCCCCTCCTGCGGAGTTCGTCCAGGGCCGCGAAGGAGGACACGACCCCGAGGGGGCCGTCGAAGGCACCGCCGTCGGGGACGGAGTCCAGGTGGGAGCCGGTGACGACGGCGTCACCGGCCAGGGGGTCGCCGAGCCAGGCCCACTGGTTGCCGTTGCGGTCGGTCTCGTACGCCAGTCCGCGCGCCTCGGCCTGCTCCTGGAACCAGTTCCGGCAGTCGGCATCGGCCCCGGTCCAGGCGTACCGGCGGTAGCCGCCGGTGTCGGCGTTGCGCCCGAGGGGCGCGAGCTGCGCCCACATCTCGTGGAACGAGGGGGCGTCGCTCACGCGGTGTCACCCTCCCGCATGGGGACGCGGACGCCGCGCTCGTCGGCCACCGTCTCGGCGATGTCGTAGCCGGCGTCGACGTGACGGATGACGCCCATGCCGGGGTCGTTGGTGAGGACGCGGCGGATCTTCTCGCCGGCCAGCGGGGTGCCGTCGGCGACCGTGACCTGGCCCGCGTGGATGGAGCGGCCCATGCCGACGCCGCCGCCGTGGTGGATGGAGACCCAGGACGCGCCGGAGGCGACGTTGACCATGGCGTTGAGCAGCGGCCAGTCCGCGATCGCGTCGGAGCCGTCGAGCATGGCCTCGGTCTCGCGGTACGGGGAGGCCACCGAGCCGCAGTCGAGGTGGTCGCGGCCGATGGCGAGCGGGGCGGCCAGCTCACCGGAGGCGACCATGTCGTTGAAGCGCTCGCCGGCCTTGTCGCGCTCGCCGTAGCCGAGCCAGCAGATCCGCGCGGGCAGGCCCTGGAAGTGGACGCGCTCGCCGGCCATCTTGATCCAGCGGTGCAGCGACTCGTTCTCCGGGAAGAGTTCGAGCATCGCCTTGTCGGTCTTGTGGATGTCCGAGGCCTCGCCGGACAGGGCCGCCCACCGGAAGGGGCCCTTGCCCTCGCAGAACAGCGGGCGGATGTAGGCCGGGACGAAGCCGGGGAAGTCGAACGCCCGGTCGTAGCCCGCCAGCTGCGCCTCGCCGCGGATGGAGTTGCCGTAGTCGAAGACCTCGGCGCCGGCGTCCATGAAACCGACCATGGCCTCGACGTGCTTGGCCATGGACTCGCGGGCGCGGGTGGTGAAGCCCGCCGGGTCCTTGGCGGCGAAGGTCGCCATGTCGTCGAAGTCGACGCCGACGGGCAGGTAGGCGAGCGGGTCGTGCGCGCTCGTCTGGTCGGTCACGATGTCGATCGGCGCGCCCTCGGCCAGCATCTGCGGGAGCAGCTCGGCTGCGTTGCCGAGCAGGCCGATGGAGAGCGGCTTGCGGGCGTCGCGGGCCTCGACGGCCAGCTGGAGGGCGTGGCGGAGGTTGTCGGCCTTCACGTCCAGGTAGCGGTGCTCGATGCGGCGCTCGATGGCGCGCGGGTCGACGTCGATGCAGATGGCGACGCCGTCGTTCATCGTCACGGCCAGCGGCTGGGCGCCGCCCATGCCGCCGAGGCCGGCGGTGAGGGTGATGGTGCCGGCGAGGGTGCCGCCGACCCCTCCCTTACCGATTGAATGCAGCTTGGCCGCGACGGCGCCGAAGGTCTCGTAGGTGCCCTGGAGGATGCCCTGGGTGCCGATGTAGATCCACGAGCCGGCGGTCATCTGCCCGTACATGGTCAGTCCGAGGGACTCCAGGCGGCGGAACTCCTCCCAGTTCGCCCAGTCGCCGACCAGGTTGGAGTTCGCGAGCAGGACGCGCGGCGCCCACTCGTGGGTCTGCATCACGCCGACCGGGCGGCCGGACTGGACGAGCATCGTCTCGTCCTGCTTGAGGGTGCGCAGGGTGCGGACCATCGCGTCGTACGAGCGCCAGTCGCGGGCGGCCTTGCCGGTGCCGCCGTAGACGACCAGCTTGTCGGGGTGTTCGGCGACCTCGGGGTCGAGGTTGTTCTGCAGCATCCGCAGCGCGGCCTCCTGCTGCCATCCCAGGGTGCTGAGCTCGGTGCCTCGCGCGGCCCGTACGGGGCGGGGTCCTGACATGGCGGTGCCTCCTCCGATGTTGGTCAATCTATTCACATCCTTGCTCGCTGAATAGATTCAGTCAACAGCTGCGCGCGGCCCCGCCGGATGATGGGATGGCGGACATGGCTGCCGAGACCCCTGCGGGTACGCCCGCGCACGACCCCGCCACCCGGCGGGACCTGGCCGTACGGGCCGCGGTCGAGCAGGGCCTCGTGGGCGGCGCGCAGGACGCCGAGCCCCTGGCGTGCCTGCTGGACGTGGCCGGAATCCGCGCCTCGGCCGCCGCGCTGACCGAAGCCTTCGCGGCCGCGCTGCCGGCCGGAACGCCCGTGCTGCACGCCTTCGCGGTCAAGGCCGCCCCGCTCGTCCCGGTGCTCCGGCTGCTCGCCGACGCCGGGATCGGCTGCGAGGTGGCCAGCCCCGGCGAGCTGGCGCTGGCCCGCGCCGCGGGCGTCGCGCCCGAGCGGACCGTGCTGGACTCCCCCGCCAAGACCCCGGCCGAGCTGCGCGAGGCCCTGGCGCTGGGCATCGCCGTCAACGCCGACAACCCGCAGGAGCTGGAGCGGCTCGACGCGCTGGTGGGCGCGGGGCCGACCGCCTCGCCGCTGGGGATGCGGATCAACCCGCAGACCGGCGCGGGCACGATCGGCGCGCTGTCCACCGCCACCGCGACGTCGAAGTTCGGCACCGCCCTGCGCGACCCGGGCGCGCGCGAGTGGCTCGTACGGGCGTACCTGGACCGGCCGTGGCTCACCCGGCTGCACACCCACTCGGGCTCCCAGGGCGTGCCGCTGCCGCTGATCGCGCAGGGGGTACGGGAACTGCACGCCCTGGCCGAGGAGATCAACGCGGCGGCCGGGCGACGGCAGGTCGACACGCTCGACATCGGCGGGGGGCTGCCGGTGAACTTCGCCTCGGACGCCGAGACCCCGACGTACGCGCAGTACGTGGCGGCCCTGCGCGAGGCCGTCCCCGGCCTGTTCGCCGGCCGCTACGGCCTGGTGACGGAGTTCGGCCGGTCCCTGCTGGCCAAGCACGGGCTGGTGCTGTCCCGGGTCGAGTACACCAAGACCTCCGGGGCGCGGCCGATCGTGCTCACGCACGCGGGGGTCCAACTGGCGACCCGTACGGTGTACGCGCCGGCGGCGTGGCCGGTGCGGATCCTGGCGTACGACGCGAAGGGCCTCCCGAAGACGGGGGCGCCCGTCGCGCAGGACATCGCGGGGCCGGCCTGCTTCGCGGGGGACCTGCTGGCCGAGGGGCGGGAGCTCCCGCCCCTCGCCCCCGGTGACGTGATCGCCGTCCCGGACACGGGCGCGTACTTCTTCACCGCGCACTACGGCTACAACAGCCTGCCCCGGCCTGCGGTGCACGGCTTCGCACTCACCCCGGGGGGCCGGGTCCGCTTCACCCTGGCCCGCGAGGCGCAGCCCCTGTCCGCGATCGCCGCCGAAGCGGGCGCCGCCCTCCGCGACGCGCTGCTCTGACTGCCGGGGGGGGCTGGATTCGAGCTGCTGCCGTCTTGTGGCGAATTGCAGCGCCGCCCGGCAAGGATCAGCCTCGCCGGCGTTGAGGCGCGGGGTCTGGGGCGGAGCCCCAGGTGCCCCGCGCGGGCCTACTCCACGAACAGGCCCCGCGCCGCGGCCCGCGCGTCGAAGGCCTCCAGGCGCGCCTGCGCGTCCGGCAGGGCGTCCGCCATCGCCTCCAGCAGCACCCGCCCCAGCAGCATCGGCGCACACGCCGTGTCGAAGGCCAGGCCGGTGCCCACCGGCGCCGGAATCAGCAGATCCGAGTACGGGGCCACGGGGGCGAACGCCGAATCGGCGACCGTCACCACGGTCAGCCCGGCCGCGCGCCCGTGCTCCAGGGCCTCGGACACCTCCTTGGGGTGCCGCGGCAGCGCGAAGCACAGCAGCGCCGAGGCCCCCGCGGCCACGGCGGCGTCGATCCGGTCGGCGAGCATCGAGCCGCCCTCGTCGAGGAGCCGTACGTCCGGGTGCACCTTGGCGGCGAAGTACGCGAACCCGCGCGCCTGCGAGGACGCCGCCCGCAGGCCGAGCACCGGCAGCGGGGCCGACGCGGCGAGCAGCCGGCCCGCCTCCTGCACGGGAGCGGGATCGGCGAGCAGGGTCGCCAGCTGCCGCAGGTTCTCGATCTCGCCCTGTACGGCCTGCTGGTACTCGTTGTACGCGTCCTCCCGCACGGCGCCGGCCCGCTCGGCGGGTGCCACCTCGCGCAGGTGCCGGCGCAGCGCCGGGTAGCCGTCGAAGCCGAGGGCCACCGCGAAGCGGGTCACCGAGGGCTGGCTCACCCCGGCCAGCTCGGCGAGCTCCACGCTCGACAGGAAGGGCACCTCCGCCGCGCCGCGCACCATGCAGTGCGCGATGCGCCGCTGGGTCGGCGTCAGCCGGTGCCCCTCGAACAGCTTCTGCAACCGCGCGGCCGGGTTCTCGCCCATCCCGCCCCCTCAGTCCAGGTGATTATTCAGTCACCCAGCACTCTGCATGCGGTTATGCAGGACGGCAAGCCGCGGACCGTTCCGCGAGACGGGGGCTAGCCCCAGGGCCGGTATTCCGTCGGCTTCCTACACTGGCGGGATGGAGTCTCAAGAGCTGAAGAAGGAACTCGACGCCGCGCTGGACGCCCGGCGGGAACTGGGGCCGGAGTACGAGTCCGCGCTGGTGGACTCCTTCGTCGAGAAGGTCGACACCCAGGTCCGGCGCCGGCTGGCGGAGGACCGCCTGCTCGCCGCCCGCGGCGGCTCCGGTCGCCCCGGCGCGTCGGACGGCACCTTCGGCGAACGCTACGGCTTCGCCATCATCACGCTGGTCCTGGCGATGCCGCTCTCCGCCATCGGCGCGGCCCACGCGCACCTGAGCGGCCTGCTCGTGGCGTGGGCGGGGATCCTGGGCGTGAACTTCATCCACGCCAGGAAGAGCCTGGGCCGCCGCGACCGCGACCCGCGGGACTGACGCCGACGGCCCCGCGAACGGACAGCGCGGGAACCGCCGCACCCCGGTTGCCCGGGGGCGGGACGACGGCGGTCCCCGCGAAGGACACGGGCCGGGTCAGGGCCGTCCGCGCGTCCGTGACGTCGGGCGCTGTCCGGGAGCCGCTCCGGAGTAGCGCCGACGCCGTTGGTGGCGCCGGCCGGGTCCCGGTTTCCCGGGCTTCCCTGCCGACAACCACCACTGTGCCGGAGCCGTGTTAAGCCGGTGCTGCCGCCACGTGACGGGCCCGTACCGTTTGGGAGACGGACGCACGCGGTCCCGTAACGGCTACTTGGCGCCCTTGGCGAGGAACGCCAGCAGGTCCTGGCGGCTCACCACACCGGTCGGCTTGCCCTCGACCAGCACGATCGCCGCGTCCGCCTCGCCCAGCACGGCCATCAGCTCGGAGACCGGCTCGCCCGAGCCGACCTGCGGCAGCGGCGCGCTCATGTGCTTCTCCAGCGGGTCGCCCAGCGAGGCCTGCTTGGCGAACAGCGCCGCCAGCAGCTCCTTCTCCACGACCGAGCCGATGACCTCCGCGGCCATGACGTCGGGGTGGCCGGCGCCCGGCTTGACGATCGGCATCTGCGAGACGCCGTACTCGCGCAGGACCTCGATGGCCTCGCCGACGGTCTCCTCGGGGTGCATGTGCACGAGGGAGGGGATGCCGCCCTCCTTGTCGTTCAGCACCTCGCCGATGCGCGCGGAGGGGCCCGCCTCCTCCAGGAAGCCGTGACCGGCCATCCACTCGTCGCTGAAGATCTTGCTGAGGTAGCCGCGGCCGCTGTCCGGCAGCAGGACGACGACCACGTCGTCCGGGCCCAGGCCCTCGGCCGCCTTCAGCGCGGCGACGACCGCCATGCCGCAGGAGCCGCCGACCAGCAGGCCCTCCTCCTTCGCGAGGCGGCGGGTCATCTGGAAGGAGTCCTTGTCGGACACCGCGATGATCTCGTCGGTGACGTTCGGGTCGTACGCGGTCGGCCAGAAGTCCTCGCCGACGCCCTCGACGAGGTACGGGCGGCCGCTGCCGCCGGAGTAGACCGAGCCCTCGGGGTCGGCGCCGATGACCTTGACCTTGCCGCCGGACACCTCCTTGAGGTAGTTGCCGGTGCCGGAGATCGTGCCGCCGGTGCCGACGCCCGCGACGAAGTGGGTGATCTTCCCGTCCGTCTGCTCCCACAGCTCGGGACCGGTGGTCTCGTAGTGCGAACGGGGGTTGTTCGCGTTGCTGTACTGGTCGGGCTTCCAGGCTCCCGGCGTCTCGCGCACGAGGCGGTCGGACACGTTGTAGTACGAGTCCGGGTGCTCGGGGTCCACGGCGGTCGGGCAGACCACGACCTCGGCGCCGTACGCGCGCATCACGTTGATCTTGTCCATGGACACCTTGTCAGGGCAGACGAAGATGCACTTGTAGCCCTTCTGCTGGGCCACGATGGCGAGTCCTACACCAGTGTTGCCGCTGGTCGGCTCCACGATGGTGCCACCGGGCTTGAGGGCTCCGCTCTGCTCGGCGGCCTCGATCATCCGGACGGCGATCCGGTCCTTCACGGACCCGCCCGGGTTGAAGTACTCGACCTTCGCAAGGACGGTGGCCTGCAGGCCTTCGGTCACACGGTTGAGCTTCACCAGCGGGGTGTTGCCGACGAGGCTGATCATCGAGTCGTGGAATTGCACCATGTTCTCCAAGGAGGGGACTCCACGGGTTCTCCGGGAGGTCCGGCCAGAGTATGCGGAAAGGGATTGGCCGACCGGCAGTACGGGGCAGGTAGGTCACGGGGCCGGCAGGAAAGCGAGGTGGCTCGAAGGGTGTCCAGGGCGAGGACGGCCCGCCGGATCGCGGCGGGTGCGGCGTACGGCGGCGGCGGGCTCGGGCTGGTCGGAGCCGCCGCGGTGGGACTGGTACTGGCGGAGATGCAGTTCGCGAAGCGGACGGTCGGCACCGGGCTGCCGGACCCGCCGCGCGCGGACGGGCTGTACGGGAGCGAGTTCGGCGGGCCCGAGCTGAGTCCGGGCCCGCTGCGCCTGGGCATGCTGGGCGATTCCACGGCCGCGGGGCTCGGCGTGCGCAGAGCCAGACAGACCCCGGGAGCCCTGCTGGCGTCGGGGCTGTCCGCCGTGGCCGAGCGGCCGGTGCAGCTGCGCAACGTCGCGCTGTCCGGGGCCATGTCGGACGACCTGGACCGGCAGGCGGCCCTGCTGCTCGACGGGGACGAGCCGCCCCCGGACGTCTGCGTGATCATGATCGGCGCCAATGACGTGACCCGCCGGATGCCGCCGACCCAGTCGGTGCGGCTGCTGACCTCGGCCGTACGCCGGCTGCGGCTCGCGGGCTCCGAGGTCGTGGTCGCCACCTGCCCGGACCTCGGCACCATCGAGCCGGTGTACCAGCCGCTGCGCTGGCTGGCCCGCCGGGTCTCGCGCCAGCTGGCCGCCGCCCAGACCATAGGGGTGGTCGCGCTGGGCGCCCGTACGGTCTCGATGGGGGACCTGCTGGGCCCCGAGTTCGCCGCCAACCCGCGCGAGATGTTCGGCCCGGACTCCTACCACCCCTCCGCGGAGGGCTACGCGACCGCGGCGATGGCCGTCCTGCCCACCCTGTGCGCCGCCCTGTCGCTGTGGCCTGAGTCCGACCGGCTGGACGTCTCCCGCAACGAGGACATGCTCCCGGTGGCCAAGGCCGCCTCCGCCGCCGCGGGCCAGGCCGGTACGGAGGTCACCGCGGCCCGCGGCCCCTGGGTGCTCCTCAAGCACCGCCGCCGCCGGCGGGTGCCGGGCACGGACCCGGACCCGGCCCACGCCGGAGCCGAGGCCCCGGACACCCCGGTGCCCTGATCGCCCGAGTGCGGTCCGCATCACATGACAGGGGCCGTGACCTGGACCGTACGGGGCGGTAACTTCGCATGCGGTCCCGGTACGAGCCGCAACTCACCACCCCCTTGGAGCCCCGATGCCCGAAGCCGTCATCGTTTCCACCGCCCGCTCCCCGATCGGGCGCGCCTTCAAGGGGTCCCTCAAGGACGTCCGCCCGGACGACCTGACCGCCACGATCATCCAGGCCGCCCTCGCCAAGGTCCCCGAGCTGGACCCGCGCGAGATCGACGACCTGATGCTGGGCTGTGGCCTGCCGGGCGGCGAGCAGGGCCACAACCTCGCCCGCATCGTGGCGGTGCAGATGGGCATGGACTACCTGCCCGGCGCCACGATCACCCGTTACTGCTCCTCCTCGCTCCAGACCTCCCGCATGGCCCTGCACGCCATCAAGGCGGGCGAGGGCGACGTCTTCATCTCCGCGGGCGTCGAGATGGTCTCCCGCTCCGTGAAGGGCTCCTCCGACGGCCTGCCGGACACCCACAACCCGCTCTTCGGCGACGCGGAGGCCCGTACGGCCGCCGTCGCGCAGAGCGAGGGCGCGTCCTGGCACGACCCGCGCGAGGACGGCCTGATCCCCGACGCGTACATCTCGATGGGGCAGACCGCCGAGAACCTGGCCCGCCTCAAGGGCGTGACCCGCCAGGACATGGACGAGTTCGGCGTCCGCTCGCAGAACCTGGCCGAGGAAGCCGTCAAGAACGGCTTCTGGGCCCGCGAGATCACCCCGGTCACGACCCCGGACGGCACGGTCGTCTCCACCGACGACGGCCCGCGCGCCGGGGTCACCCTGGAGGGCGTCCAGGGCCTCAAGCCCGTCTTCCGCCCCGACGGCCTGGTCACGGCCGCCAACTGCTGCCCGCTCAACGACGGCGCCGCGGCGCTGGTCATCATGAGCGACACCAAGGCGCGGGAGCTGGGCCTGACCCCGCTGGCCCGGATCGTCTCCACCGGCGTCACCGGCCTCTCCCCCGAGATCATGGGCCTGGGCCCGGTCGAGGCGTCGAAGCAGGCGCTGAAGCGGGCGGGCCTGACCGTCGGCGACATCGACCTGTTCGAGATCAACGAGGCCTTCGCGGCCCAGGTGATCCCGTCCTACCGGGACCTGGGGATCCCGCTGGACAAGCTGAACGTCAACGGCGGGGCCATCGCGGTGGGTCACCCCTTCGGGATGACCGGTGCGCGCCTCACCGGCACGCTGATCAACAGCCTGCAGTTCCACGACAAGCAGTTCGGCCTGGAGACGATGTGCGTGGGCGGCGGCCAGGGCATGGCCATGGTCATCGAGCGCCTGAGCTGAGCCGTAGCGGAGGGTAGGGGCCGTCCCGAGGAACGAGGGGCGGCACCTGCCCGCAGCGGTGGCGAAGATCAGCGCGACCGAGGAAGAAGAGCGCCTGAGCTGAGCCGTAGCGGAGGGTAGGGGCCGTCCCGAGGAACGAGGGGCGGCACCTGCCCGCAGCGGTGGCGAAGATCAGCGCGACCAGGTAGCGGCCCAGTCGCCGCAAGGGATCCGGGTGGATCCCTTGCGGCGTACTGACACCGATTCCAATCCCGTCGCGGCCGACCTGTGACCGAATCTCCCCCAGGATGTGACCTATCTCCTGGGGGATCGGCATATCCGCAGGTCAGGTGCCATGCGAAGGGGACCTCCGGGACGAAAGACCTGTCCAATTCGTGACGTAATGCACTGCACGCCATTCCCAGGTCAGGACACTCTGATGTAGGAAGTCGGGGGATCGAATCACATCAGGAGTTAGTCAGTGAGCGCCATGTCTCTTGCCCTGCTGCTGACCACGGCCGCTGCCACGGCCGTGGGCGCTGCTGCGCTGCACGCCGTCCACGGCCTGCGCAAGCAGGTCACGGCCCTGCGCCGTGAGCTGGTCGTATCGGCCCACCCCCGCGCCGCGACCGTCCCGCACGCCCGCAGCGCCGTGGATTCGCCCGCCGCGGAGATACGAGCCGCCGTGGCCGAGGCCCTCGCCGAGGAGCGCGAGCGCGAGCTCGCCGAGGCGCGTGCCTTCTGGGCCGCCCAGGAGGCCCGCGACGCCGCCGACGCCCCCTCCCTGCTGGGCGGCCTGCCCGGCCTCGGTGGCGAGGACAGCCCGGTCTTCCTGCCCCGGCAGGCCGACATGGCCGGACTGGAGCCGGTGCTCGGCGACGAGCTCGACGAATACCCGGTGTACCCCGAGGATTCGGCCGAGCTGGCCGCCGCCCGCCGGCGCCACCCCTCGCACCCCGACTTCGTACCGGCCCAGGCCTCGCACCCCGGCGCCGACCACGAGCGCACGGTCAGCCGCCTGGAGGAGCTCGCACAGGCCCGTACGGCCCTCGCGGACGTCCGCCCCGGCCCGCTGGGCACCCTGGACGTGTACGTCTTCACGGACGGCACCACGCTGTGCATGACCCCGGGTCACCGGGAGACCGCGGAGCGCCTGGCCGAGGCCCTGCGCTCGGGGACCGCGCCGGTCCTGCTGGGCGGCTCGGGCATCTCCGGCGCCTACGCGCTGACCTTCTCCTGCGGTGACTCCGAGGACCCCGACAACAACGTCTACATCCTCGCGGACCGCGTCATCGCATCGCTCTGACTTCCGCCTGCTCCACCAGCCGCACGGCCTCGTCCAGCAACTCGGACGGGGCCGTCGTGCCGTCCCCCTCGGGTACGCCGCGCAGCGCCTCGGCGAGGTCCTGCCCGGCCACCGCCACCTGGTCCCCGACGACGAACACCCCGGCGTCGGGCATCCGGCGCGCCGGAGCCGCCCCCGCGGGGTCCTCCAGCCGCTGTGCCCGCGCGGCGAGCTCCCGGGCCAGCTCCAGCGCCTCGGCGGCCGCTCCGCGCTGCAGACGGCTCTGCGGCGCGGCCCGCAGCCGGTCGGCGAAACGCTCCACGGCAGCGGTCAGGGGCGAAGTATCAAGCACCCGGCCGACCTTACGCGCCGTCCGGGCGCCATTGCCAACGGGCGAACTCTCCGGCACGGTGGCGTGAAGAGAACAGCACGGCGATACCTCCGGAGGCGCCCATGTCCGTAGAGTTCTCCGAGCAGACACACCGCAACATGATCGACAGAATTCCCCAGAGCACCGGTCGTGAGGTCTCCGACTGGCTCCGCGCCGTGGACGACGGGCCCTCCCTCGTCCGGTTCGAGGAGAAGGTCAGCTGGCTCCTCGGCGCGCATGAGCTGTCGTACGGCCAGGCCAAGGCGATCATCCACGAGTACGACCTGCGCAGGGCCGCCCGCAGACTCGGCTGAGCCCCTGCCGGTCCCCTTCCGAATCCCCCGACCCCCGTAGCCCTCACAGACACGCGAAGGCCCCGCGAGCAGTGCGCTCGCGGGACCTTCGCCGTGCTCGTCGCCGCAGCGGACGGCGGCCGTGTTAGTCGCCCTTGAGGATCGACAGCACGCGCAGCATCTCCAGGTAGATCCACACCAGGGTCATGGTGAGGCCGAAGGCCGCCAGCCAGGACTCCTCGCGCGGGGCGCCGTACGTCACGCCGTCCTCGACCTGCTTGAAGTCGAGGGCGAGGAAGCAGGCGCCGAGGATGATGCCGATGATGCCGAAGACGATGCCGAGGCCGCCGCTGCGGAAGCCGAGGCCGTCGCCGCCGCCGAACATCGAGAACAGCAGGTTGACGACCATGAGCAGGACGAAGCCCATGGCCGCGGCCATCACGAAGCCGTAGAAGCGGCGGGTCACGCGGATCCAGCGCATCTTGTAGGCGAACAGCACGCCGGCGAAGACGCACATCGTGCCCAGGACGGCCTGGATGACCACGCCCTCGCTGATGTAGGTGCTGGTGGCCGAGCTGATGACGCCGAGGAAGACGCCCTCGAAGGCCGCGTAGGCCAGGATCAGCGCCGGGACCGGCTTGCGCTTGAAGGACTGGATCATCGCGAAGACGAACGCGACGAGCGCCGCGACGACGGCGATGCCGTACGACTTGTTGATGTTGGCCGGGTCGACCGGCAGCGTGAGCCAGGAGATGACGGCCGTCAGGACGACGGTGCCGAGCGTCAGGGACGTACGGCTCACGACGTCGTCGATGGTCATCGCGTTGGCGCGCGCCGGCGCCTGCGGCATGCCCGTGGACGGGTCGGTCGCGTACGGGTTGGTCGCGTACGGGTTGGCGGCGGTCCCGGCCTGCTGGTGCTGCTGCGTGCCGAAGCCCGCGTAGCCACCGTTGTCGCGGCTGAACCCCCGTCGCGAGAAGACCGGGTTACTGCTCCTCATCTCACTCCTCCATGGCCACCGTGCGCGGCCTTGCATCAAGAGTAATGCGTTAGCAAAGGAAGCACGCTACTGCTGAAGGAGGATCTTAAGAGAAGGCATGGCAAAACGCAGAGGATGATTGAGGAGGATCCCCTGCGAAGTCGCACAAGAGTCGCGAGAGTGCCCGGAGCCGGACTTGAACCGGCACGACCCGAAGGTCAGCGAGGTTTAAGCTCGCCGTGTCTGCATTCCACCATCCGGGCAGGCTGGCGACTCCCGTGCAGAAAAGCCTTGAACGCTGTCCCGAGCCTATCCGGAACACCCTCATCGCCAGACGGCCGGCAATCCGATGTTGTCTGATTTTATTGATGTTTGATGGGTCGTCAGGCCCGAGAAAGCACGGTCGGCCCCGGTACGGACGGCGATCACCGGTGCCACGGGAATGACGGGATTTCGATGGCTCCCGCCACCCGCCCGCCACCCTCCACGCCACCCCGGGCCACCCCCGGCCTCCGCGGGCGGACCCGGACGCCCCTCAGACGCCCGTCGGACGCCCGTCGGACATCCGTCGGACATCCCTCGGACGCCCCCGAACCGCGTCAGGGGCCGCGTCATACCAAAGGAGGAGGCGGGCAGCCCTCCGGTCAGTCTCGAGTGGGCCGTGGAACGGGCACACCGGCTGATCCGGAACGGGGGTGTCCGCGGCGAGGATTGACGTGTCCCGCCCCACCGCAGCACCCGCTCGACAGGAGTCCCTCCGTGACCGCCATGAACTACGCCCCGCAGCACACCGCCCAGGCCGTGGCCGCACGCGCCACGCAGCTCTCCAAGGTGTACGGCCAGGGCGAGACCCAGGTGGTCGCGCTCGACAACGTCTCCGTCGACTTCGGCCAGGGGCAGTTCACCGCGATCATGGGCCCCTCCGGCTCCGGCAAGTCCACGCTGATGCACTGCGTCGCCGGCCTGGACACCTTCTCCGCCGGCTCCGTGCGCATCGGCGAGACCGAGCTGGGCACCCTGAAGGACAAGCAGCTCACGCAGCTGCGCCGGGACAAGATCGGCTTCATCTTCCAGGCCTTCAACCTGCTGCCGACGCTGACGGCCCTGGAGAACATCACGCTCCCCATGGACATCGCCGGCCGCAAGCCCGACAAGCAGTGGCTGGACACCGTGATCCGGATGGTCGGCCTCTCCGACCGCCTGTCCCACCGCCCCACCCAGCTCTCCGGCGGCCAGCAGCAGCGCGTGGCCGTGGCCCGCGCCCTGGCCTCCCGCCCCGAGATCATCTTCGGCGACGAGCCCACCGGCAACCTCGACTCCCGCTCCGGCGCCGAGGTCCTCGGCTTCCTGCGCAACTCGGTGCGCGAGCTCGGCCAGACCGTCGTCATGGTCACCCACGACCCGGTCGCCGCCTCCTACGCGGACCGCGTCATCTTCCTCGCCGACGGCCGCATCGTCGACGAGATGACCAGCCCGACCGCCGACGGCGTGCTCGACCGCATGAAGGCCTTCGACGCCAAGGGCCGTACCAGCTGAGGCTTCGCGCCCGGCTCCGCCTCCGCTGACCCCCGACTCCCTGGACTCCTCCACCATGTTCCGTACCGCCCTGCGCAACGTCCTCGCGCACAAGGCCAGGCTGTTGATGACGGTGCTCGCCGTCGTCCTCGGCGTCGCCTTCGTCTCCGGCACCCTCGTCTTCACCGACACCCTCGGCACATCGCTGCGCGGCCAGTCCGCGAAGAGCTACGAAGGCGTCGCGGTCTCCGTCACCTCCTACGGCCAGAGCCGCGACGACAACGGCCAGAAGGAGGGCGAGCCCGGCATCAGCCAGCAGACCCTCGACAAGGTCAGGGCCGTCAAGGGCGTCGACGCCGTGAGCGGCCGGGTCGGCGGCTTCGCCGGCGTCGGCGACGAGAACGGCAAACTGATCGGCCAGGGCTGGTCCAACAAGGGCTCCAACTTCGTCCCCGTCAAGGACGGCAAGGACCCGCGGTACACCTTCACCGAAGGCACCGGCCCGGCCCAGGACGGGCAGATCGCCCTCGACAAGGAGACCGCGTCCAAGGGCGGGTACGCGGTCGGCGACCAGGTCCGCGTCGCCACCAACGGCCCGGTCAAGGAGTACGCCCTCGCCGGCGTCTTCACCACCGAGGACGGCTCGGTCAACGCGGGCGGCAGCCTGGTGCTGTTCGACACCGCCGTCGCGCAGCAGCTGTACCTGAAGCCCGGCTTCTACCAGGAACTCTCCGTCAGCGCCCAGGCCGGCACCACCGCCGACCAGCTGCTCTCCGAGATCAAGCCGCAGCTCGACGGCAAGAACACCAAGGCCCAGACCGGCGCCCAGCTCGCCAAGGAGGAGGCCAAGGGGATCGAGGAGGGCATGAGCGGCATGAACACCATGCTGCTGATGTTCGCCTTCATCGCGCTCTTCGTCGGCGTCTTCCTGATCTACAACACGTTCACCATGCTGGTCACCCAGCGCACCAAGGAGCTGGCCCTGCTGCGCGCCGTCGGCGCCAACCGCGGTCAGGTCATGCGCTCGGTGCTCGCCGAGGCCCTGGTCGTGGGCATCACCTCCGCCGCGATCGGCCTCGCCACCGGCATCGGCCTCGCGGTGGGCATGCGCTCCCTGATGGACTCCCTCGGCGCCAAGATCCCGGCCGGCGACCTGGTGATCGCGCCGGGCACGATCGTCGCGGCCCTGGTCATCGGCGTCCTCGTCACCGTCCTCGCCGCGCTGCTGCCCGCCTGGCGCACCGGCCGGATCGCCCCGGTCGCGGCCATGGGCAGCGCCCACCTGCCGGCCAGCGCGAAGTCCCTCGTCCTGCGCAACGTCATCGGCAGCCTCCTCGGCCTGCTCGGCGTCGGCGTGGTCATGCTGGGCGTGTCCATGGGCGGCGACGGCCGGATGGTCATCGGCGCCGGCGCGTTCTTCCTGCTCATCGGCCTGATCGTGCTGCTGCCGCTGCTGTCGCGGCCGGTCATCTCGGCCCTGCGGCCCCCGCTGCAGAAGATCTTCGGGGTGCCCGGCAAGCTGGCCGCGCAGAACGCCCTGCGCAACCCGCGCCGTACGGCCGTCACGGCCGCCTCGCTGGCCATCGGCCTGACCCTGGTCACCGCGCTCTCGGTCGTCGGCATCACCATGGGCAAGGCCGTGGACCGGATGAGCACGGACAAGATCAAGGCCGACTACAAGATCTCCATGAACGGCGGCATCGGCAGCCTGGACAAGTCGGTCGCCGAGGCCCTGACGAAGGCCCCCGGCATCAAGGCCGTCTCCCCGCAGACCGCCTCCTCGCTGAAGATCGGCGACGAATTCCACTCGGCGTCGGGCGTCAACCCGGCCGCCATCGCCGAGATGCTCAACGTCGACGTCGTCAGCGGCTCGCTGAGCAGCCTGGGCAAGGGCGAGGTCGCCGTCGCGGACAAGACCGCGACGAAGGCCAACCTCTCGGTCGGCTCGACGTTCGAGGTCATGTACGACGACGGCCAGAAGGGCACGCTCAAGGTCGGCGCGGTCTACAAGGACCTGGGCGGCCTGCTCTCCCCGTACGTCCTCGACGACAAAGTCCTCACCGCGCACACCGACGACCCCTACATCCCCGAGGTGTACGTCAACGCCACCGGCGGCGAGTCCAAGGCCGGCGAGAAGGCCATCCTGGACGCGCTCGGCAACAACCCGGCGATCGGCATCGCGACCCAGCAGGACATGCGCAACGAGATGGGCGGCATCGTCAACCTGGCGCTGAACATCATGTACGGCCTGCTCGGCATGGCCCTGATCATCTCGGTGCTGGGCGTGGTCAACACCCTCGCGATGTCCGTCTTCGAGCGCAAGCAGGAGATCGGCATGCTGCGGGCGATCGGTCTCGACCGCAGCCGGGTCAAGAACATGATCCGCCTGGAGGCCGTGGTCATCTCGCTGTTCGGCGCGATCCTCGGCATCGGCGTCGGCGTCTTCCTCGCCTGGGCCGTCGGCACCACCTTCAGCAAGTCCATCGAGGGCTACGAGCTGGTCATCCCGTACGACCGGATCGGCCTCTTCCTGCTGCTCGCCGGCGTGGTGGGGGTCCTGGCCGCCATGTGGCCCGCCCGCAGCGCGGCCCGGCTGAACATGCTGACCGCCATCAAGACCGAGTAGCCCGGCGGTACGCCGCCGCACGCGGCGCGGCACTCAAGGGACACGGAAGGGCCCCGGGGCAACACGCCCCGGGGCCCTTCCCGTTGTCCCGTACGGGTCCTACGCGCCCCAGGTGCGCAGGCGCAGCGGCAGTCCCGAGTCGCCGCCCGGCCCGGGTTTGACGGCGAGGACCTGGTTGACCCCGAGCCGGCCGTGCTCGAAGCCGAGCGCCGAGGCCGCCATGTACAGCAGCCAGACCCTGGCGCGCCCGGGCGAGGTGAGGCGTACGGCCTCGTCCCGGTTCGCCTCCAGCCGGGCCACCCAGGCCCGCAGGGTGAGCGCGTAGTGCTCGCGCAGCGCCTCCACGTCGCGGACCTCGAAGCCGGCCCGCTCCAGCTCGCCGACGGTGGTGCCGAGCGGGGAGAGTTCCCCGTCGGGGAAGACGTAGGCGTCGATGAACTCGTCGACCCGGTACGCCTCCTCGTCCGGCTCGGGGGGCCGGGCGATCTGGTGGTTCAGCAGCCGGCCGGCGGGGCTCAGCAGGGCGTGCAGGGTGCGGGCGTACTCGCGGTAGCGGTCGGCGCCGACGTGCTCGGCCATGCCGATCGACGAAATGGCTTCGTACGGGCCGTCCTTGACGTCCCGGTAGTCCTGCACCCGGATCTCGACCAGGTCGGCCAGGCCCTCCTCGGCGACGCGCTTGCGGGCGTACGCGGCCTGCTCGACGGAGAGCGTGATGCCGGTGACCCGGGCGCCGTACTCGCGGGCCGCGTGCAGGGCCATGGAGCCCCAGCCGCAGCCGACGTCCAGGAGCCGCTCCCCCGGCCGCAGGGCGAGCTTCTTGCAGACGAGGTCGAGCTTGTCGCGCTGGGCGTCCTCCAGGGTCGCGCCGGGGCTCCAGTAGGCGCAGGAGTACACCATGGAGGGGCCGAGGACATGGCCGTAGAACGCGTTGCCGACGTCGTAGTGGTGGCTGACGGCCGCGCGGTCGCGGCCCTTGGAGTGCGGGGGGCCGCCGCGGCGGACGGCCTCCTCGGGCGGCGGCGCCGGCGCGGGCCACGGCCGCGCGAGCCGCAGCAGGTCCCCTACGGCGGCCCGTGTGCGCGGATCGCGCAGCAGCGCGAGGCCGCCCGCTGGCCGGGCCTGCTGGGCGGCCGCCACCTCCGCGGAGTGCGGCCGCCGGTCGCGCGCCCAGAGCAGGCCCGCCACCCGGTCCAGCAGCTCGAACAGGTCCCCCTCGACCGTCAGCTCGCCGGCCACCCAGGCCCGGGCCAGCCCCAGTTCGCCCGGCCTCCACAGCATCCGGCGCAGCGCGCGGCGATGACGGAAGACGAGCACGGGTCCGGTGGGCGGGCCCGCCTCGGTGCCGTCCCACGCGCGGACGCGCACGGGCAGGGGGGCGCCCAGCAGGGTCTCGGTAAGAGCGGCAAGCCGCGGCGCGGCGTCGTCCATGCGCACCTCCAGAAGCTCCGCCCCAAGGCTCTACCCCGGCCGGGCTCCGCGTAAGCGGCGCGCCGGAGCGACGGGCGGAAAGGGCGCGCGGACACGCCGAAGGGGCTGCCCGCACCACGGATGGCGGGCAGCCCCTTCGGGGACGTGCTGGTACTGCTCAGGGTCCTGTCGGCCCGCGCCGGGTCAGGAAGCCTTGGCCTTCTGGGCCGGTGCCGCGGCGGCCGGAGCCGGCTTGGCGGCCTCGTAGAACTCCTCGCGGGGGGTCTCCAGCGCACCGAGGGAGACGACCTCGCGCTTGAGGAACATGCCGAGGGTCCAGTCGGCGAAGACGCGGATCTTGCGGTTCCAGGTCGGCATGGCCAGACCGTGGTAGCCACGGTGCATGTACCAGGCCAGCCGGCCCTTGAGCTTGATCTTCATCTTGCCCATGACGATCATCGCGACGCCCTTGTGGAGGCCGAGGCCCGCCACCGCACCCTTGTTGGAGTGCTCGTACTCCTTCTGCGGGAAGCCCCGCATGCCGGAGATCACGTTGTCGCCGAGGACCTTGGCCTGGCGCAGCGCGTGCTGGGCGTTCGGCGGGCACCAGGCGTTCTCGACGCCGGCCTTGCGGGCGGCGACGTCCGGGACCTGGGCGTTGTCGCCCGCGGCCCAGATGTAGTCGCTGCCCTGGACCTGGAGGGTCGGGGCGGTGTCCACGTGGCCGCGCGGGCCGAGCGGCAGGCCGTAGCGGGCCAGCACCGGGTTGGGCTTGACGCCCGCGGTCCACACCAGGGTGCTGGAGTCGACCTCGAGGCCGTTCTTCAGCACCACGTGGCCGTCCACGCAGGAGTCCATGGAGGTGTTGAGGTAGATCTCGATGCCGCGCGACTCGAGGTGCTCCTTGCCCCAGGTGCCGAGCTTGGGCCCGACCTCGGGGAGGATCTTGTCGGCCGCGTCCACCAGGATGAAGCGCATGTCCTCGCGCTTGACGTTGGTGTAGTACTTCGCGGCGTCGCGGGCCATGTCCTCGACCTCGCCTATGGTCTCCGCGCCGGCGAAGCCGCCGCCGACGAAGACGAAGGTGAGGGCCTTGCGGCGGACGTCCTCGTCCGTCGTGGACTCGGCCTTGTCGAGCTGCTCGAGGACGTGGTTGCGCAGGCCTATGCCCTCTTCGACGCCCTTCATGCCGATGCCCTGTTCGGCGAGGCCGGGGATCGGGAAGGTGCGGGAGATGGCGCCGAGCGCGACCACCAGGTAGTCGAAGGGCAGCTCGTACGCCTCGCCGACGAGCGGCGTGACGACGGCGACCTTGCGGTCCTGGTCGATGCTGGTGACCCGGCCGGTGAGAACCTCTGCCTTGGGCAGCACGCGTCGCAGCGGGACGACGACGTGCCGAGGCGAGATGCTGCCTGCGGCCACTTCGGGGAGGAAGGGCTGGTAGGTCATGTACGAGCGCGGGTCGACGACCGTGACGGTCGCCTCGCCGTAACGCATCTTCTTCATGATGCGCTTGGCTGCGTACAGGCCTACGTACCCACCTCCTACAACGAGGATCCTGGGACGCTCCGTGGTGCTCATGGAACGAGTATCCAGCACCCGGAAGGGGGACGCTCGTGAGCCCCTTCACAAGGTGCCGGAAGCCCTCTGCTACACTTCGCCGCCCACGTGACCGAGGTCATGGCACAAAAGGGGAACCAGGGTGTAACGGGAGTCGTTGTTCACCCGTGCTGAACTGGCCTCCAGGGCCGTAAGCGGAGTAGACCACCGGCTTCGTGGATACCTACCGACGAGACCCGACGGCGCCCGCAATTCGCACGAACACTCGCATGAAACGGGCCTGCGGATCTCCGGAACGCCTCGAAGGGCCCTTCCGGCGGCCCCCCAGGCCCCTTTTCCTTGTGAAGAACTTCACGAACTTCATGCGGATCACGGGACTTTCGACCCCCGAGAGGCCTCCCGGGGCCCTCATCCAGGCCCCGTCCAGGCCCCGTCCAGACCCGGTCAAGGCTCACTCAGGCGCGACCGCACCGCGGCGGACCGGCCCCAACGGCGAAGCGCGGTGCCCCTGCGGATGCGCCGGGGCACCGCGCTTCCCACGCCCGAACCGGTCAGGCGGCCACGGACCAGGCGATTCCGTCCGGCATCGCCGGTGAACCCGCACCGATTTGGCGCCGGACAGGCACGTGTACACACCGGCGCGTACACTGCTGTCATGAGTGAGAACGCTGTGACCGTGCGCGAAGCCCGTGCCCATCTCGCGGACCACATCAATCGTGCGGAGCAGGGCGCGCCGACCATAATCACCCGTAACGGCGCTCCGGTGGCCGCCCTGGTCCCCATCGCGGACTTCAACGCGCTCGAAGAGGCAGCCGACGAACTGCTCGCCCGCGAGGCGGAGGCCGTGCTGGCCGAAGGCGGTCCGACCGTAACCATGGCCGAGCTGCTGGCCGACCTGTTCAGCGAACGGGGTGACGGCGCGGCGTGAAGTACGCGTTCCGGTTCACCACCGCGGCACAACGGCAGCTCTGGGCGATCGACAAGCCTGCCGCGATGCGCATCCTCGCCGCACTGACCGCGCTGGGAGACGATCCGTACCGCGAGGACGCCGACGTCAAGAAGCTCACGGGACCGTCCGGCCTCTGCCGGCTCCGGGTGGGCAGCTGCCGGATCGCCTATCAGGTCCTGGACGGCGAGCTCGTCATCCTCGTCGTCGAGGTCGGCGACCGGCGCGACATCTACCGCAACATCTGAGTCCGACGCGACGACGGTGCTCCGGTCGGCCGACCGGAGCACCGTCTTTCAGCGATCCGGCAGGTCAGACCCGCCGCTTGGCGGCCTCGGCCTCTTCTGCGGTCTTGATCGCGATGCCGTCGAGGATGTCGTGTTCCGAGACCACGACCTCCGAGGCCCCGGTCCGCTCCATGATCGCCAGCAGTACCAGGGCACCGGCTGCGATCACGTCCACCCGGCCCGGGTGCATCACCGGGATCGCCGCACGTTCGGCGTGCGTGGCCGTCAGCATCCGCTCGCTGATCTCACGGACCTTCTCGTACGGGATCCGCGCGTGGTGGATCGCCGCCGAGTCGTACTCCGCCAGCCCCAGCGCGATGCCCGCCACCGTGGTCACCGAGCCGGCCAGGCCCACCAGGGTGCGGGCCTCGGCCAGCGGGACCGTCTGCGCGGCCAGGTCCAGCGCCGCCTCGATGTCGGCCCGTATGGCGGCGATCTGCGCCTCGGACGGCGGGTCGGTGACGACCCCGTCCACGACCAGGTGCCGCTCGGTCATCCGTACGCAGCCCACGTCCACGGACCGGGCGGCCCGGACGTGCTCCTCGCCGACCACGAACTCGGTCGAGCCCCCGCCGATGTCCACCACCAGGAACGGCTTCTCGAGGTGATCGGTGCCGGTCAGCTCCTTGGTGGCGCCGGTGAAGGAGAACTCGGCCTCCTGGTCCCCGGAGATCACCTCGGGCTCGACGCCCAGGATGTCCAGGACGCCCCGGACGAACTCGTCGCGGTTCTCGGCGTCCCGCGAGGCCGAGGTGGCCACGAAGCGCAGACGCTGCGCCCCGAGCTCCTTGATGACCGCCGCGTACTCGCGGCACGCCGCGAAGGTGCGCTCCAGCGCCTCCGGGGCGAGCCGGCCGGTCTTGTCCACGCCCTGGCCGAGCCGGACGATCGTCATCCGGCGGTCCAGCTCGACCAGCTCGCCCGTCGCCGGGTCGCAGTCGGCGACCAGCAGGCGGATGGAGTTCGTGCCGCAGTCGATGCCCGCGACCCGGGTCACTCGGCCCCCTCCCCGGCCTTCTTGCCGCCCTTGTCGCCGCACGGGGTGACGCAGGGGCCCTTGGCCCACCACTCGGGCAGCATCGCCAGGGCCTCGTCGCCGAACGGGTTCACGCCGGGGCCGGCGGCCAGCGAGTGGCCCACCAGCACGTGCAGGCACTTGACCCGGTCCGGCATCCCGCCGGCGCTCGGGAAGCCCTGGAGCACCTCGATCGCGTCGCGTCGCGTGATGTAGTCCTCGTGCGCGGCCCGGTAGGCGGCGGCGAGCTCCGGGTCGTCGGCGAGCCGGGCCTGCATCTCCTTCATCACGCCGTTGGCCTCCAGCGTGCCGATGGCACCGGCGGCGCGCGGGCACGTCAGGTAGTACAGCGTCGGGAAGGGCGTGCCGTCGGGGAGCCGCGGGGCGGTCTCCACGACGTCCGGCTGGCCGCAGGGGCAGCGGTGCGCGATGGCGCGCAGCCCGCGCGGCGGGCGGCCGAGCTGCTGCTCGAACGCCTCGATGTCCGCGTCGGTCGGCTCGGTCCGGTCGGTCTGGGGCGGGGGCGTCTGCATGCCTGGAGGAAGTCTCTTCGTTCGTTGTGCTTGGTGTGGGTGGGTCAGTCGCCGGGGCGGTCGGCCTTGTCGACACCGTCCCAGACGTTCGAGTACCAGGGGCGGTCGCTCGCGGACTGTCCGCCGCGACGGTGCTCCGGTGCCTCGGCGCCGGGGTCGGTCATGATGTAGCTGACCTCGCCCGGACGCACGAAGTGCAGGTGCTTGCGCGCCTGTTGCTCCGCGTACGCGTCGTCCTGCCAGCGGGCCTTCTCGTCGCGCAGCCGTTCCAGCCGGGCGCGCGCGGTGACCGCGTCCTTCTGCTGCTTCGCGATCTCCGAGCGCTGGGAGACGTACTGGCGCATCGGATACGCGAGGGCGACGACCAGGGTACAGAGGACGAGCACGAGCAGGGCGGCCCTGCCGGTGAGCCGGCTGCGGCGGACCTGGCGGCGCGACTGCGAGCGGTAGACGTGGGCGGCGGTCCGCTCGCCGAGCTGCCTCAGCCTGGTCGCGGTCGAGAAGGTGGAGAACCGATCCCGGTTCCCGGCCATGGTCCCGCCTCCCCTGTGTCCGCACTACGCAATACGTCCCCGCACACGGTACGGGACCGAGTGCGGGGACGTACGGAAGCCGGGGCGTGATTAGCCCTTGAAGCGGGGGAAGGCCGAGCGGCCCGCGTACACCGCGGCGTCGTCGAGGATCTCCTCGATGCGCAGCAGCTGGTTGTACTTGGCGACGCGGTCCGAGCGGGCCGGGGCGCCGGTCTTGATCTGACCGCAGTTCACGGCGACGGCGAGGTCCGCGATGGTGACGTCCTCGGTCTCACCGGAGCGGTGCGACATCATGCACTTGAAGCCGTTGCGCTGGGCCATCTCGACGGCGTCGAGCGTCTCGGTCAGCGAACCGATCTGGTTCACCTTCACGAGCAGGGCGTTCGCGGAGCCCTCCTCGATGCCGCGGGCCAGGCGCTCCGGGTTGGTGACGAAGAGGTCGTCGCCGACGATCTGGACCTTGGAGCCCAGCTTGTCGGTGAGGGTCTTCCAGCCGGCCCAGTCGTCCTCGTACAGCGGGTCCTCGATGGAGACCATCGGGTACGCGGAGACGAGCTCCTCGTAGTACTCGGTCATCTCGGCGGCCGAGCGGGACTGGCCCTCGAACTCGTACTTGCCGTCCTTGTAGAACTCGGACGCGGCGACGTCGAGCGCGAGCGCGATGTCCTTGCCCGGGACGTAGCCGGCCTGCTTGATGGCCTCGACGATGAGGTCCAGCGCGGCGCGGTTGGACTCCAGGTTCGGGGCGAAGCCGCCCTCGTCGCCCAGACCGGTGGAGAGGCCCTTGGTGTGCAGGACCTTCTTCAGGGTGTGGTAGACCTCGGCACCCCAGCGCAGCGCCTCGGAGAAGGACTCCGCGCCGATCGGGGCGATCATGAACTCCTGGATGTCGACGTTGGAGTCGGCGTGCGACCCACCGTTGAGGATGTTCATCATCGGAACGGGCAGCAGGTGCGCGTTCGGGCCGCCGAGGTAGCGGAAGAGCGGGAGGTCCGAGGCCTCGGACGCGGCGTGCGCGACGGCGAGGGAGACGCCGAGGATGGCGTTGGCGCCGAGCGAGCCCTTGTTGTCGGTGGCGTCCAGGTCGAACATGGCCTGGTCGATCAGGCGCTGCTCGGTGGCGTCGTAGCCGACGAGCTCCGGGCCGATCTGCTCGATGACGGCCAGGACGGCCTTCTCGACGCCCTTGCCGAAGTAACGGTTGGGGTCACCGTCACGCAGCTCGATGGCCTCGAATGCACCGGTGGAGGCGCCGGACGGAACTGCAGCACGGCCGGTGCTGCCATCGTCGAGGCCCACCTCGACCTCGACCGTGGGGTTGCCTCGGGAGTCCAGGATTTCCCGGGCTACGACGACGTCGATGGACGGCACGAGCATCTCCTTCTGGGATGTGACGCTGGATGTGCGGTGGCGTCAGGCCGTGGGATGGCCTCGCCGCCTAGAGCCTAACCGGCTCCGGGCACTGGGCCGGCCGACCGCCCGGGTCCTGGGACGAAAAAGGGTCCGAATACCCCTCTTCCGGGACATAGGTCCCTTGAACATCGGGCTGCCGCCCGCCGCTGGGCCCGGCACGCGCCACCGCCCGGCGCGTCGGGCGGACGCGCCGGGCGGTGGGTGTTACCGCGGGATTCAGCTGAGCTTCAGCTTCTGCCCCGGGAAGATCAGGTCGGCGTCGGACACGATGTCCTTGTTGAGCTCGAAGAGCTTCTCCCAGCCGCCCTTGACGCCGTTGGCATCGGCGATGGTGCCCAGCGTGTCGCCGGACTTGACCTCGTACGAGCCGTTGCCGGTCTTGGGGGCCTCGGACTTCGGCTGGGCCGTGGTCCCGGTCTTCGGCTTGGAGGGGGCCGCGGTCTCGGAGCGCTTGGTCTCCTTCTTCGGCGCGGCCTTCTGCTCCTTCTTGGGCTCGGCCTTCGGCTTGGCCGGGGTCTCGGCCGCGCCGCCGCCGTTGTACGAGGCGCCGGACAGGCCCACGCCACAGGACGGCCAGGCGCCCTTGCCCTGGCCCTTGAGGACCTTCTCAGCGACGGCTATCTGCTGGGCCTTCGAGGCCTGGCTGGCCTGCGCGGCGTACGCCTTGCCACCGTAGGCGGCCCAGGTGGAGGACGAGAACTGCAGACCGCCGTAGTAGCCGTTGCCCGTGTTGATGGCCCAGTTGCCGCCGGACTCGCAGGAGGCGACGCGGTCCCACTCCGAGGCGGTGGCGGCGGAAGCGGTGCCCGCGGCCATCAGGGGGGCCGCGACGGCTACACCGGCGACGCCGGCGAGCGTGACGATGCGGACGGCCTTGGAACCGCGACGGTGCTTGCCCTTGCCGGAAAGCAGCATGGAGTTTCTCCTCACCGACGCCTACGAGGTGAGCTGTCGGGTTCGGGCGAGTGAGTTGCCCGGCGGTGCGACCTAGCGCACCGCTTAACCCCTAGCCGGTGGCGTGACCGTCTCTCAACGGCCGCTCCCGGCACCTACCTTGGTTCCCCCGCTCCTGCCTTCGGCGCTTGACGCGACGACTGTTCCCTCCGTCCGCCGGCAGGATTCGGCGATGCGGTCGAAGGAGCCCGCGGTGGCGAGCGATTCAGAAGGTAGACAGGTCCCTCCCCGATGTTCAACGAGCGCCATCGGGGAGAAACGGGGCCTACTTGCGTCCCTCGGACCAGTGTTTGCGCAGGTGAGGACGGGGTTTGCGGAAGCCTCGGGGCCGGACACGCCAGTTGACCGGAAGAGACACATGTCTCACTTAACTAAACCGGACAATCAGGTGTTTACGGGTGCCCGAACTGCCCCTATTTCTTAGTTAGATCCAGGTTTTGACCGGGCTTGATCAAGTTGGCGTCCTCGCCGATGACCTGCTGGTTGGCCGTATAGAGCGCGTTCCAGCCGCCCTTGAGGTCGTTGGCGTCCGCGATGGCGGCCAGGCTGTCGCCCGGCCGCACGGTGTAGGTCGGGTCCGACGCGGCGTCAGATGTGACGGGCGCCTCGACCGCGGCCTCTCCGCGGTGCTTACCGCCGCCCGCGGCCGGGGCCGCGGGGTCGGTGGAGGCTCCGGGGGCCGCCGGGGCGCTCGGGCCGGCGGCGGGGGTGCTCGGGTCGCCCGGCGCCGTGGGGGCCGTCGGCCCCGTCGAGGGGGCGTTCGGGTCCGTCGGGCCGGTGGCGGGCGCCGTGGGGTCCGTGGCGGGCACCGTCGGGTCGCCCGGGGTCGTCGGGGCGGTCGGGGTCGTCGGGTCGGCCGGGGCGGTCGGGGTCGTCGGCAGGTCCGGGTCCGGCATGACGGGCAGTCCGCTGGGCGGCCCGAGCGGGATGTCGGGCAGCACGAAGGACGGCGAGCCGGAGGGGCTCGGGGAAGCCTGGGCCGGAGCCCCGAAGTCCGTGGCGCGGTCGTCCGAGCCGCCGACCGGTACGGAGCCGTCCGGGCGGGACGCGGACGGGGCGGCGGACCCGCGGCTGCCGGGCCCGCCCGGGTCCACGTCCGCGGCCGGCGCCTGCCGGGTCAGGCCGGCCGGCTCCGCGCACATCGGCCACGCCTGGGGGCCCTGGGAAGCCAGCACCCGTTCGGCGACGGCGATCTGCTGCGAGCGGCTGGCCAGGTCGGCGCGGGTCGCGTAGTCGAGACCGCCGGCGCCCTTCCACTGCTCCTCGGTGAACTGCAGTCCGCCGTAGGCGCCGCTGCCGAAGTTCGCGCTCCAGGTCCCGCCGCTCTCGCACTCGGCGACCTTGTCCCACGTGGAGGCGTCGGCCGCGCTGGCGCCCGTGGCCGCGAGCAGCGGCAGGGCCAGCGCGGAGCCGGTGACTCCGGCGGTGACGACAATCGCGGGGATCTGTCGGGGGCGTCTGTGGCGGCCGTTCCCGGAACGCATGAGGGTGCACCTTTCGCATAACGGCGGGGTAACGGCAGAACCTAGCGGCCTTCGAACGCTTGTCACAAGTTTCGACGGAAACTGACTTCCAGTCAGTCGGCCTTCACTCGTTGCGGGGTGTAAAGCGGACCGGAAGAGTGCGCAGGCCACGCATGATGAGCCCGCCGCGCCAGCGCAGGTCGCTCGGCGGAACAGCGAGTTCCAGATCCGGCAGACGCGTGAGCAAAGTCGCAAGCGCGGTCTGCCCTTCGAGCCGCGCGAGCGGCGCACCCAGGCAGTAGTGGATCCCGTGCCCGTATCCGAGGTGCTGGTTGTCGGTCCTGGAGAGGTCGAGCGTGTCCGGTTCGGCGAACCGCTCGGGGTCCCGGTCGGCGGCCGCGAGGACCACCAGCACCGGATCGCCCGCCGCTACGTCCTGCCCGCCGAGGGTCAGCGCCTCGGTGGCGAACCGCCAGGTGGCCAGCTCCACCGGACCGTCGTAGCGCAGCAGCTCCTCGACGCCCGTCTCCAGCAGCCCGCTCTCCCCGGCCGCGAGGGAGGCCTGGAGGCGCTCGCGCTGGTCCGGGTTCATGAAGAGGGAGTGGACCCCGTTGCCGATGAGGTTCACGGTCGTCTCGAAGCCGGCGAAGAGCAGGATGAAGGCCATGGCGGTGGCCTCGGCCTCCGTCAGGTGGTCGCCGTGGTCGCTGGCCCGGATCAGATCGGAGATCAGGTCGTTGCCCAGGTCGTCCCTTTTGCGGTGGATGAGCTCGCCGAGGTAGGTCCTCATCTGCTTCACCGAGCGGGCGACCCCGCCGCGCGGGCCGCCGCCGTGCCGGATCATCATCCCGGCCCAGTCGCGGAAGTCGTCCTGGTCCTCACGCGGTACGCCGAGCATCTCGCAGATGGCGTAGATGGGGAGGGGGAAGGCGAACTCGTGGATGAGGTCCGCTTCCCCCTTGCTCGCGAACTGCTCGATGAGGTGGTCGGTCAGCTCCTGCACCCGCGGGGTGAACTCGGCGACCCTGCGCGGGGTGAACGCCTTCGACACCAGCCGCCGCAGCCGGGTGTGGTCCGGCGGGTCGATGTTGAGCAGATGCGTCATCAGCTCCGCCTTGCGCTCCCCCGGGATGCCGGTCTTCCCCTTGGCGTGCGCGGGCTCGGCGTGGTGCGCCGGATTCTTGCTGAGCCGCTGGTCGGCGAGGGCCTGGCGGGCATCGGCGTACCGGGTCACGAGCCAGGCCTCGACCCCGCTGGGGAGCCGGGTGCGGTGCACGGGCGAGTGCTCGCGCAGCCAGGCGTAGGCGGGGTACGGGTCGGTCGCGAACTCCCAGTCGAACAGGGTCGGGCCCTGGGCCGCGGGGGTGTCGGCCGGGCCCGGGGCGGGGGTCTCGGCGGGGTCTGCGGGGGTCTGCTGATGCACCCGCTGACGGTATCCCGTACATCGACCATCACCCCATATGGGTACTTCGTCGCGGCTGTCCGCAGATCCGCCATGGCTTGACCTGGCCTTGTCCGGCATTCCTACTTTCGGTTTTGTGGATGTGAGGATCTTGAAAAGCAGCTTCGCGGTGGTGGAGAGACGGGCCGAGCACACGGTCAAGTTCTTCTACACCCACCTGTTCTGGCACAACCCCGGCATCCGTGAGCTCTTCCCGGCTTCCTTCGAGGACATGGAACGGCAGCGGGACCGGCTCTTCGCCGCGCTCACCCACGTGATCGCCCACCTCGAGAACGAGAGCCTTCTCCCCTATCTACGCGACCTCGGCCGCGACCACCGCAAGTTCCTGGTCGGCCCCGAGCACTACGCCGCCGTCGGCACGAGCCTGCTCGCCGCGCTCGCCGAGGCCTCCGGGACGGCCTGGACCCCCCGGGTGGAGAAGGCCTGGGCCGAGGCCTACCAGGTGATGGCCGACGCGATGACGGACGGCGCCGGCGCGAGCGGGGATCCGCCGTGGTGGGACGCGGAGATCGTGCGCCACCTCCGGTACGGGCAGGACATTGCCGTGCTGACCCTGCGGCCCCACGCCCCGCTGCCCCATCTCCCCGGCCAGTACGTGAGCGTGAGCAGCGACCGCGTCCCGAGGACCTGGCGCACGTACTCCATCGGCAACGCGCCCCGCCCCGACCACACCCTCGACCTGCACGTCAGCCGCGTCGAACAGGGCCGGCTCAGCACCGCCCTGGTCCGCACCGTGCGGCCCGGCGAGATGCTGCGCCTCGGCGCGGCCGGCGGGCAGCTGACCTTCCGCCGCGCGGACCGCCCGGTCAGCCTCATAGCCGCCGGCACCGGCTGGGCGCCGATCCGCGCCATGCTGGAGGACCTCGCGCAGCACCCCCCTGATCAGGTCGTACGGCTCTTCGTGGTCGCCCGGGACGCCGCCCACCTCTACGACCGCCCGCTCATCGACGAGTACGCCGCCGCCCTGCGCTGGCTCGGCGTCACCTACATCACCCCCGCGCCGGGGCGGCACCGCAACGAGGCCACCGCCCGGCTCGCGACCGCACTCGGCAACCGCGCGCTCTGGCCGGACCAGGACGTCTACCTCAGCGGGCCGTCGCCGTTCATCGAGGAGACCGCGTACCTCCTGGAGGAGCTCGGCGCCCGCCCCGGCCGGATCTTCCACGACTCCGTGCCGTCCATGGGCAGGGACCACGGCCACGAGGGCCGCCCGCTGGGCTTCGGCGAGTGGTTCCTGAACCGCCCCGCGCCGCACTGGCACAACCCCTCGGGCCGCGCGCCCCGGGAGCACTGACACGCGTACCGCAGCCGGGGGCTACTCGCCGACGCCCTCGGCCGCACGGATCGCGTCCCGGTAGACGCGGGCCGCCGCACGCAGCGCGGTCTCGGGGTCGACCCCGGCCGCCTCGGCGCGTGCCGCCAGCTCCAGCAGTTCGTACCCGATGCCCTCGCCACGGGGCAGCTCCACGGGCACCGCCGCCGCACGGGCGCGGCCGGCCAGCTTGGCCGCGAGCGCGAGACCCGGCTGTCCCAGCGGGATCCCGTCGGTCACCGACTCCCGCCGCTTCTCGTCCGCCTTGGTCCGCTGCCAGTGCGCCTTGACGTCCTCGGCGGTCCGGGCCTGCGCGTCGCCGAAGACGTGCGGGTGGCGGCGGATCAGCTTCTCGACGAGGCCGCCGGCCACGTCGTCGATGGAGAACGGCTCCTCTCCGTCCTCCGGACGGCCTTCCTCGGCGATGCGCGCGTGGAAGACCACCTGGAGGAGTACGTCGCCGAGCTCCTCGCGCAGTTCCTCGCGGTCGCCGTCCTCGATGGCCTCGACCAGCTCGTACGCCTCCTCGATGGCGTACTTCACCAGCCCCCGGTGGGTCTGGCTCGAGGTCCAGGGGCATTCGCGGCGGACCCGGTCCATGACCTGGACCAGGTCGAGCAGCCGCGCGCCCGGCAGATCGTACGAGCCCGGCAGCAGCTCCAGGTCGGGCATGGCGACGCGGCCCGAGCCGGCCAGGCGCGCGAGCCCGTCGGTGAGCCGCTGGTCGCCCTCGCCGCCCGGGAGCACCACGACCGTGCGGCCGCCGGCGCAGGCCTCGACCAGCTCGTGCGCGTCCGGGGTCCCGTACGACACCTCGACGCCGGCCTCGCGCAGGAACGGCAGCTGCGGGTGGCCCGGGTCGGCGCACAGCACCCGGTCCGCGGCGTGCAGGGTCTGCCACGCCGGCCAGGACAGCACGCCGGGGGCGACCCGGTGGCTGGTGGTCAGCAGGACGATACGGCCGGTGGGCTCGGCGGGCGCTTGGTCGGTCACCCTGCGAACCTACCTCCGGACGCGGGCGTCAGGCTCCGGCGGGGGGCTGCACGGGCCGGGTCACCTGGGTGATCCACGGGGTCTGCGCGTCGCCGAGGACGATCTGCTGCGCATCCCACGTGCCGTAGCGCGGGTTCACCTCGACGTGCAGGGTCTTGGCGGCCTTCGAGAGCTCCGCGAGGGCCTTCTCCTGACTGCCGTAGTGCTCGAAGAGCTTGTCGCGCAACAGGTTGAAGCGGGTGTTCGCGTCCATCTGGCCCGGCGCGAGATTGGCCTGCTTGAGGGCCGCGGCCTCCAGCGCGTCGGGCGAGCCGGCCTGCTGGAGCTGGGCCTTGCGGAAGTCCTCGGCCTCCTTGGTGCTCACGCTCACCCCGGCGGCCTCGGCGGCGCGCTGCAGGACGGCTGTCTGGATCATGCGGTTGAGCTTGGTGCGGTCGAGTCCGGGGGTCGCCTGGACGAGCTCGGCCGCGTCCTCGGAACGGTTCTGCGCGGCGCGGACGTCCTTCACCTGGGCCTGGAGCGCGGAGGTGGTGATCCGTTCGCCGCCGACCACGGCCGCGGTGCCGGGGTGGGTCTCGCCCGAGCAGGCGGACAGCAGGGGGGCCGCCGCGAGCAGGGCGGCGGATACGGAGAGCGCAGTGCGACGGTGCAAAGGAGCCTCCAGGGCCGGGGAGATTGTGCGTCGGTGCACAAGGGCCGTGCGGTGATCGATGTTATGCAGTCAGGGTGATCGGAGCCACTGGTTCGACCAACGATTCCCGGGCTGTTGGGGTGCGCGTTCACTCTGCGGCCACTTGCCCGCCCTCCGGCGCTGCCAAGGTCGGCCCACCATGTCGACTCCGCAATCCTCGCCCCGGCGCCGGAGCCTGCTCGGCTCGGTGCTCGCCGCCCTGATGACGACGGCGGCCGTGTGCTCCGGGGACGCCGTCGCCCGCGTCTTCCCGTACGGACCGCGCCACCGCAGCATCAACGACCTCGGCAACCAGTTCGTGCCCTTCCACGCCCACCTGTGGGACCTGCTGCACGGGCGGGCGCGGGGCGGGCTGCTCCTCAACTGGCAGTCCGGTTACGGAACGAGCTTCCTGCCCGACCTCGGGACGTACCTGACCAGTCCGTTCGCGGTGCTGGTGGGACTGTTCCCGCGGGCGGACACGGACCTCGCGGTGTACGTCGTCACCGTGCTCAAGACGGCCGCCGCGGCCGCGGCGATGGCCTGGCTGCTGCGCACCCAGCGGCGCGGGCCGTGGTGGGCGGCGGGGCTGCTCGGGGCCTCGTACGCGCTGTGCGGCTGGTCGGTGATCGAAGCCTCGTACAACCCGATGTGGCTGGACGGGCTGATCTCCTTCCCGCTGCTGTGCCTGACGGGCGAATGGGCGTTGCGGCAGCGGCGGTTGGGGCCGGCGACTGTGATCGTCGCGGTCGGCTGGACGGCGAACTTCTACACCGCCTACATGGCGACGCTCGGCGCCGCGCTGGTGCTGCTCGTACGGGTCGTGTTGACGCGGGAGGGCGTGCGCGAGCGGGTGCGGGTGCTGGGCCGGGCGGCCGGGACCACGCTGCTGGGCATCGCCCTGTCGGCGCCGGTCCTCGTCCCCCTCTTCCTGAGCTCGAAGCAGGCGTACCCGGGGTGGTTCAAGCCGTTCCGGCCGGTGCCCTGGTCCGACCTGTTCGCGAGGCTGCTGCCCGCCACCTACTCCTTCTCCTCGCCGGCGCTGTTCGTCGGGACCGGGACGCTGCTGCTGGTGGCGGCCCTGCCGTTCCACCGGGCGGTGCCCGTGCGCACCCGGCTGTGGTGGGCGGGGCTGGTGGTGGCCGTGGTGCTCTCCTTCCAGTGGACGCCGACGCACCTGGCCTGGCACGTCTTCGCGACCCCGAACGGCAGCCCGTACCGGCAGACGTTCGTCCTGGCCGGGATCCTCGTGATCGCCGCCTGGACGGGCCTGGCGGCGGGCCTGCCCGGGCCGCGGGCCCTGGCCGGCGGGGCCGGCGTACTGGCGGGCGCCGCCTGGTGGGCGAGCGGCAGCGCCCTGGCCACCGGGTGGGGTTACCTGCTCTTCTGCGGCGGCCTGGCGCTGGCGGGCGCCGCCTGGTGGGCGCTGCGGGACCGCCGGTGGGCCCGGCCCGCGGCGGGGCTGCTGGCCCTGGTCCTGGTGGCTCAGGCCGCGGCGACCACCGCCTACGGCCATCAGGGCAAACTGGCCGGCCTGGACGACTACCCCTCCTGGGGCGCGGCCCACACCGCGCGCGCCGCGGCCCTGGCGGGCGCCGACGGCTGGCCCGCGTACCGCACCGACCCGAGCCGGCCGGCGCTGTCGGGCAACGACCCGCTGCTGCTGGGCGGGGAGGGCGGCTCGTACTACAGCAGCCACACCCCGGACGTGTTCACCCGCACGATGGTGGCCCTCGGCGCGGGCTGGACCTCGCGCGGCCGCAACGTCCAGAGCCTCGACAACCCCGTGACGGACGCGGTCTTCGCGGTCGGCGCCCGGCTGCGCCCCGACGGCACGATCGCCCGCGCCGAGGTCCCGCCCCTCGTCACCACCCGCCCGCCGGGCCCGGACCCGGTGTACGGCCCCTCCCCCTTCGCGAACCAGGAACTCCTGCTGGGCGCGCAGGTGTACGAGGACCCGGTCGCCCCCGGGGTGTGCCGCGCGGGCACGGAGGCCTACCTGTGGGCCCCGGAGTACAACGCGACGGCCCGCCTCGCGGACGGGCCGGCCTTCCGGCTGAACGCCAGCCCCCCGCGCAACAGGGCGGCCCTCCAGCCCCTGGGCCCCTCCCACGGCCCGGCCTCCGCGCTGGTCTTCGACCAGAGCGCGCCGGCCGTGTGGACCCTGTCCTGCCTGGACCGCGAGCGGCTCGCCTCGGCCGTCTCGCGCCTGCGCCGCACGGCGGCGCCTTCGCTGCGGGTCTCCGCCTCGGGCGTGCGCGCCACCCTCCCGCCGGGCGCCACGGGCACGGCGGTCCTCTCGGTCCCCGCCATCGCGGGCTGGACCTGCAACGACCGCCCGGCCTCGGCGTACCTGGGCCTGGTCGCCCTCCCGCTGGACGGCCGCACCACCACCCTGGACTGCACCTTCCGTCCCCCGGGCCTCCTACCGGGCGCGGCGGTGGCCGGGGTTGCCCTCGCGATCCTGCTCGGCCTGCTCGGGCTGGGCCGCGGACGGCGTCAGCGGACCTGACCGAGCCACTGGAGGGTGCGGCGGACCTCCGTGGCGAAGGGGTGGGCCGGGCCGTGCAGGCGTTCCGCGTCGAAGAGGAGGCGGGCCAGGGTGTCGTGGGCCGCCGGGCGGTCACCGAGCGAGAGCAGCAGGTGCGCTATGCGGCGGCGGACCTCCAGCGGGAGGCCGGGGTCGGGGTTGGCGTAGTGGTTCTCGAACAGCGGGAGCAGCGCGCGGTATTCGGCGAGCGCGGCCGCCGGTTCGCCGAGCTGCTCCAGGCACTGGGCCGCGTCGTAGCGAAAGCGCAGGGACTGCGCGTCGCCGGCCGGGAAGTCCTCCGCGAGACGGCGCAGTTCGGGCAGGGCGCGGCGGTACTGGCCGTCGTCCATCAGGGTGGCCGCGTACTGCTTGCGCAGGGAGCGGACCACCGGGGAGTGCTCGCCGTGCTGCGCGGCCGCCGCGGGGAGGATGCCGCCGAGGATGTCCACGGCCTGGGTGAGCAGGCCCTGGTCCAGGAGCTTCTTCGCCTCCTCCACCGCCGCCGGGACGTCCGGCCTCGCCGGCGGGGCGGTCGGCTGCGGAGGGATGGTCTGCGCCCGGTCGGGCCAGGGGGCCTGCGGGCGCAGGAAGGGACGGGTCGGGTCGAGCGGCCCCGCCGGGGTGCCCTGCTGGGGCAGCAGCGGGGTCAGGGCCTCGTACACCTCCTGCGCGGAGGCGGGGCGGTCCTGCGGGTCCTTCGCCAGGAGGTGCAGGAGTACGGCCTCCAGCTGGTGCGGGATCTCCGGGCGCAGCCGGCGCACCGGGAGCGGGGGCTCGTACAGGTGGCGGTGGAGCACGCCGAGCGCGGTGGAGCCGGCGAAGGGGACGTTGCCGCTGAGGAGTTCGTACAGCAGCACACCGAGTGCGTACAGGTCGGTGTAGGGGCCTACCGCGCCGCCCATGGCCTGCTCGGGCGCCATGTAGGCCGGGCTGCCGATCGGTGAACCGGTGCTGGTGAGGCGGGTGGTGTCGGTCTCCATCACCGAGGCGACACCGAGGTCCAGGACGCTCAGCGTCCCGTCCGGGCGGACCATCACATTGCGCGGCTTCAGGTCCCGGTGGACGATCGGGACCGCGTGCACGGCCGAGAGCACCGAGCACAGCTGCGCGGCCACCGCGACCGCCCACGGCCACGGGTACGGGTCGAACCGCGCGAGGTGGTCGGCGAGGTCGGTGCCTTCGACGTGCTGCATGACGAGGTACAGCTCGTCACCGTCGTTGCCCGCGTCGTGCACGGTGACCAGCCCGGGGTGGTCCACCTGCGCCGTGACCCGGCACTCGCGCACGAAACGGCGGCGCAGTTCCTCGGCCACGCTGCCGGGGCCCGCGACCCGGTCCGGGCGCAGCAGCTTGACGGCGACCCGGCGGTCCAGGCGGCGGTCGTACGCCGTCCAGACCTGGCCCATGCCGCCCTGGCCCAGGATGGCGGCGAGCTGGTAGCGGTCGCCGATGAGGCGGTCGGTCACTGGTTCGGGCCCTCGTTGCGGGGCGGGGTCTGGCGGCGCAGGAGTTCGCTCAGCTCGTCGAGCTCGGCGCGGACCTGCCCGATGCGCGGCGGCGCCACCGGGCCGGGCACCGGCGGCAGGGGCTGCGGCTGCGGCTGTTGGGGCAGCGGCTGTCGCGGCTGGTCCGGGGCCGCGGGCGGGTACCCGTACGACGGCCGGGTCTGCTGCGTCGAGCCCGCCGCCCCCAGGGTCTGCCGCGTCGGCGGGGCGTACGGAGCGGGCGGCGCCGGGTACCAGGGCGCGGCCTGGGCCTTGACCTGCTCGTAGTGCCGGATGTCGGAGACGAGGAAGTACACGCAGACCGCGAGCCCGGTGCCGATCGTGCCGAACGCGCCGACGTTGCCCTGCCAGCCGTTGGTGTCGGGCGTCGGGTCGGCGCCGATCAGGGCCACCCAGGCGACCTCGGCCGCGGCCGTGGCGGCGAGCAGCCACCAGTCGCGGGACTTGCGGGTGACGAGCGCGAGTCGGAGCATCGAGCCCCACACCAGGAAACCGCAGCTCAGGATGGGCAGCAGCGTGAACAGCACGCGCAGCGCCACCACACCCCCGGTACTGGGCTGGGGACCATGCTGCGGCGGGATGCCGGGGCCGTGCATCGCTGCTCCTGACGGGCCGTTCGGGCTGGGTTTCGGGCTGGGTTACGGAAGAAGTTCCGGGTCTGAGCGTATACAGCGTTTCCAGCCGGGAGTGAGGGGATGCGCCCAACCGTTGCACGGTCGCCGCATGGGGCTGACCTGGGACTCCCGCCCCCCGTCGAGTGGATCACCCGAAACGGGCATAACGGAGCGAACGGGATGCGGAAGGAGCCCGCGTCACACGCGGGAACGGCCGCGGCCCGGGGACCACAGGCCCCCCGCCGCGGCCTTCGCCGTACCGCGGCCGGTACGGCGAAGGCCGGTGGCGCTACGACCCGAGGATGGTGGCGAGGAACTCCCCCGTCCAGGCCAGCAGTTCCCTGCCGACCAGCGGCTTCCCGCCCACCCGGGCGGTCTTCGGGCGCGGGATCAGCGCCTGCGAGGTGGCGGGCTTGAGCACCGACCCCGGGTAGAGCCGCCCCAGGCGCAGCTCCTGCGACTCGCGCAACTCCACCGGCCCGAAGCGGATGTTGGCTCCCTGCAGGGTGATGTCGCCGACTCCGCAGGCGCGGGCGAGCATCCGCAGTCCGGCCACCAGCAGCAGGTTCTCCACCGGCTCCGGCAGCTTGCCGTAGCGGTCCGTGAGCTCCTCCCGTACGGCCTTGACGTCGGCCTCGGAGTTGGCGGAGGCGATCGACCGGTACGCCTGCAGGCGCAGCCGCTCGCCCGGCGCGTAGTCGTGCGGGACGTGCGCGTCGACCGGCAGCTCGATCTTGACCTCCAGCGCCGGCTCCTCCTCCACCCCGCCTTCGACGGCCGCCCGGTAGTCGGCCACGGCCTCGCCGACCATGCGGATGTACAGGTCGAAGCCGACCCCGGCGATGTGCCCGGACTGCTCGCCGCCGAGCAGGTTGCCCGCGCCGCGGATCTCCAGGTCCTTCATCGCCACGTACATGCCGGCGCCCATCTCGGTGTGCTGGGCGATCGTCGCGAGCCGCTCGTGCGCGGTCTCGGTCAGCGGCTTCTCCGGCGGGTAGAGGAAGTACGCGTACCCGCGCTCGCGGCCGCGGCCCACGCGGCCGCGCAGCTGGTGCAGCTGCGAGAGGCCGAAGTTGTCGCCGCGCTCGACGATGAGGGTGTTGGCGTTGGAGATGTCGATGCCGGACTCGACGATCGTCGTCGAGACGAGGACGTCGAACTTCTTCTCCCAGAAGTCCACGACGACCTGCTCCAGGGCCTGCTCCGACATCTGGCCGTGCGCGGTCGCGATCCGCGCCTCGGGCACGATCTCGCGCAGCTTGGCGGCCGCCCGGTCGATGGACTCGACCCGGTTGTGGATGTAGAAGCACTGGCCCTCGCGCAGCAGTTCACGCCGGATGGCCGCGCCGATCTGCTTCTCCTCGTACGGGCCGACGAAGGTGAGGACCGGGTGGCGCTCCTCGGGCGGAGTGGTGATCGTCGACATCTCGCGGATGCCGGTCACCGCCATCTCCAGGGTGCGCGGGATCGGCGTCGCGGACATCGTCAGCACGTCGACGTTGGCGCGCAGCTTCTTCAGCTGCTCCTTGTGCTCGACGCCGAACCGCTGCTCCTCGTCGACGATGACCAGGCCCAGGTCCTTGAACTTCGTCTCCTGCGAGAAGAGGCGGTGGGTGCCGATGACGATGTCGACGGAGCCCTCGCGCAGGCCCTCCAGGGTGGCCTTGGACTCGGATTCGCTCTGGAACCGGGACAGCGCCTTGGTGACGACGGGGAACTGCGCGTACCGCTCGGAGAAGGTGCCGAAGTGCTGCTGCACGAGCAGGGTGGTCGGCACCAGGACGGCGACCTGCTTGCCGTCCTGGACCGCCTTGAAGGCGGCGCGCACCGCGATCTCGGTCTTCCCGTAGCCGACGTCACCGCAGATGAGCCGGTCCATGGGGACCGACTTCTCCATGTCCTCCTTGACCTCGGCGATGGTGGTGAGCTGGTCGGGCGTCTCCACGTACGGGAAGGCGTCCTCCAGCTCGCGCTGCCAGGGGGTGTCGGGGCCGAAGGTGTGGCCGGGGGCCGCCATGCGCGCGCTGTAGAGCCTGATCAGGTCGGCGGCGATCTCCTTGACGGCCTTCTTCGCGCGCGCCTTGGTCTTGGTCCAGTCGGCGCCGCCGAGCCGGTGCAGGGTGGGGGACTCACCGCCGACATACTTGGTGACCTGCTCCAGCTGGTCGGTGGGGATGTAGAGCCGGTCGCCGGGCTGGCCGCGCTTGGCGGGGGCGTACTCGACGAGCAGGTACTCGCGGGTGGCGCCCTGGACGGTGCGCTGGACCATCTCGATGTAGCGGCCGACGCCGTGCTGCTCGTGGACGATGTAGTCGCCCACCTCCAGGGTGAGGGGGTCGATGGTCTTGCGGCGCCGGGTCGGCATCCGGCCGAGGTCCTTGGTGGCGGTGCGCTGGCCGGTCAGGTCCGTCTCGGTGAGGACGGCGAGCTTCAGGGCCGGGTCGACGAAGCCGGTTTCGAGGGAGCCGCAGGCGACGTGGACGAGGCTGGGCTCCAGGGTGCGCAGGTCGGCTTCCAGCCGGGCCGCGATGCCCTCGCCGCCGAGGACCTCGACGGTGCGGGCGGCCGGCCCGTGCCCTTCGGTGAGGTACACGGTGTGCCAGCCGTCGGCGATCCAGGCCTTGGTGTCGGCCAGGGCGCGGGCGGTGTCGCCGCGGTAGGCCTCGGGGGCGTGCATGCCGAGCGCGAGGGTGTCGCCGCCGGCCTCCACGTCGGCCGCGAAGGGGGAGACCGACCACCACATCATGCCGAGCTCGCGGGCGTGCTCGCGGACGTCGGCGATGCCCCGCAGGGAGGCGGCGCCGACGTCGATGGGGGCCTCGCCGCCCCCCGCGGTGGCTGCCCAGGAGGCCATGAGGAACTCCTGCGAGGTGGCCACGAGGTCGGCGGCCCGGGTGCGTACCCGCTCCGGGTCGCAGACCACGGCCATGGACCCGGCGGGCAGCACGTCGATCAGCAGTTCCATGTCGTCGACCAGGACCGGGGCGAGGGACTCCATGCCCTCGACCGCGATCCCCTCGGCGATCTTGTTCAGCAGTTCGCCCAGCTCGGGGTGGGCCGCGGCGAGGGCCGCGGCCCTCTCCCGCACCTCGTCCGTGAGCAGCAGCTCACGGCAGGGCGGCGCCCACAGGCCGTGCTCGGCGATCTCCAGGGACCGCTGGTCGGCGACCTTGAAGTAACGGATCTCCTCGACCTCGTCGCCCCAGAACTCGATGCGCAGCGGGTGTTCCTCGGTGGGCGGGAACACGTCGAGGATGCCGCCGCGGACGGCGAACTCGCCGCGCTTCTCGACGAGTTCGACGCGCGCGTACGCGGCCGCGGCGAGCGCCGCGACGGTCTCCCCGAGGTCGACGCTCTGCCCCTGGCGAAGGCTCACGGGCACGAGGTCGCCGAGCCCCTTGACCTGCGGCTGGAGCACGGACCGGATGGGCGCGACGACCACGCTGACGGGCCCGGCGGCCGGGTCGTCCTTGCTCGGGTGCGCGAGCCGGCGCAGTACGGCGATCCGCCGGCCGACGGTGTCGCTGCGCGGGCTCAGCCGCTCGTGCGGCAGCGTCTCCCAGGACGGGTAGTCCACCACCTCGTCGGCGGGCAGCAGCGAGCGCAGCGCGGCGGCCAGGTCCTCGGCCTCACGCCCGGTGGCGGTGACCGCGAGCACGGTCCGCTCGGTACGGGCGGCCAGCGCGGCGATGGCGAAGGGCCGCGCGGCGGCCGGGCCGACGAGGTCCACGTACATGCGGTTGCCGTCCCCGGCCGCGGCGACCGCCTCGGCGAGTGCGGGGTCCCTGGTGACGGCGTCGAGCAGTCCGTGCAGGCTCATGAATGCGGCATTCCATCCGGTGAGGGGGCAACGCGAAGGGCCCGACACGTCGCACGGGCCAGGGGTTCCCAGCCTACGCCCGCACGGTGGTGGCGCGCCGGACATGACTCCGGCCCCGGCCCGCCCGTGTGGGCTGGCCGGGGCCGGTGACTCCCCCGTGACGACCGCTGAGCTAGTCGCTCGCGATCGCGTTCAGTACGTTCATCCGCCCCGCCCGGAAAGCCGGGAACAGTGCGGCGAACAGGCCCACCACGGCCGACGCGGCGAAGACGCCGATGATCGTCGGCCACGGGATCTCCAGGACCTTCAGCCCCTGCAGGGCGAGGAGCTGCTGGGCGGTGGCTCCCCAGCCCATGCCGAGCCCGAGGCCCAGCAGGGCGCCGAAGAGCGAGATGACCACCGACTCCAGGCGGATCATGCGACGCAGCTGGCGGCGGGAGAGGCCGATGGCGCGCATCAGGCCGATCTCGCGGGTCCGCTCGACCACCGAGAGGGCCAGGGTGTTCACGACACCCAGGACCGCGACGATGATCGCGAGGAAGAGGAGCCCGTAGACCATGTTCAGCAGCTGGCCGACCTGGTCCTTCAGCGCCTTCTTGTAGTCGGTCTGGTTGAGCACCTTGTACTGCGGGTACTCCTCCAGCCCCGCCTTGACCGCGGTGTACGCGGCGTCCTCCTGGCCGTCCTTGGCGGTGGCCAGCAGCATGAAGGGCCGCGGCAGCTTGTCGGCCGGCAGGTTCGCCTCGGCGACCGCGGTGCTCGTGTACTTCATGCCCTTGTCGAGGTTGCCCTCGTCGCTGGTGATCGCCGCGACCTTGAGCTTGGCGGTCTTGCCGCCGACGAAGGCCACCGTCAGCTCGTCACCGAGCTTGACGTTGTGCTTGGTGGCGTAGAGCGAGCCGACCGACATCGCGTTCGCCCCGTACGCCGCCGCGTGCTCGCCGGCGACCATCTTGCGGCGGATGTCCTTGGCGTAGCTGGGGTCCTGGGCGCCGAGGCCGTCCTCCTCGGTGGTCCCGTCGGGGGCGGTGATCTTGGCCTGCAGCTCCCGGTACGCGGTGACGTGGTCCAGGTCCTTGGTGGCCCGCAGCTTCTGCTCGGCCTGCGGCATGACCGGCTGCCCGGTCTGGGACTGGACGATGTAGTCCGCGCCGACCGACTTGTCGAGCTCGTCGGTGGCGGAGGCCACCATCGAGGAGCCGACCACCGACAGGCAGGCGACCAGCGCCAGGCCGATCATCAGCGCGGCGGCGGTGGCACCGGTGCGGCGCGGGTTGCGCAGCGCGTTGCGCTCGGCGAGCCGGCCGACGGAACCGAAGGGCCGCAGGACCGCGCCGGAGAGCACCCGCACCACGACACCGGCGAGCAGCGGGCCGATCACGATGAAGCCGATGAGGGTGAGCACCACGCCCAGGCCCAGCCACAGGGATCCGGGGGCGGCCTTCTCGGCGGCGGCGGAGAGGAACAGGGCCGCACCGCCGATGCCGGTGAGGACCAGGCCGAGGGCGGCGCGCACCCGGCCGGCCTTCTTGTCGCCGGGCGTGCCCGACTCGCGCAGGGCCGCCATCGGGGAGACCTTGCCGGCCCGGCGGGCCGGGATGAAGGCGGAGACGATGGTGACGACGACACCGAGGAAGATGCCGAGGGCCGGGGTGGTCCAGGCGACGGTCAGGTCACTGGTGGACAGGTGCATGCCCATCTGGCCCATGAGCTTCATGAGTCCGACGGCCAGGCCCACGCCCGCGCCGACGCCGAGGACCGAGCCGACGACGCCGAGGAGGAAGGCCTCGACCACGACGGACTTGAGCACCTGGCCGCTGTCGGCGCCGATGGCGCGCATCAGGCCGATCTCGCGGGTCCGCTGGGCCACCAGCATCGAGAAGGTGTTGAAGATCAGGAAGATGCCGACGAGGAAGGCGATCCCGGCGAAGCCGAGCATCACGTACTTCATGACGTCGAGGAAGGAACCGACGTCCTTGCGGCCCTGGTCCGCGGATTCCTTGGCGGTCTGGAGCTTGTAGGTGCCCGCGCCGACGGCGGTGGCGATGTTCGACTTGAGCTGCTCGTCGCTCACCCCGTCCTTGGCGGTGACGTTGATGTTGGTGAACAGGCCGGGCGCGCCGAGCAGTTCCTGCTGGGCGGTGGCCGTGTCGAAGTAGACGACGGTGGCGCCCGGGTTGGTCACCTTGAAGGTGGCGATGCCGGAGATCTTCGCGCGGAAGTCGCCGGTGACGGCGATGGTGCGCAGCTCGTCACCGATCTTCAGCTTGTGCTTCTTCGCCGTGTCGGAGTCGACGAGCACCTCGGTGGGGCCGCGCGGCTCGTGGCCGGAGCTGACCTCCATCGACTTGAGCTCGTTGTCGTTCCAGCTGGCGGCGATCGTCGGGGCACCGGAGCTGGGACCGACGTTCTTGTTCTCGGCGTTGACGACCGTGACGGACAGCGAGACGACGCTGCCCTGGGCGGACTGCACGCCCGGCGCCGCGGCGACCTTCTGGACGGCGTCGCCGGGGATGGTGGCCGGCCGGCCGCTGCGCGGGTTCTCCGCGTCGCCGTCGCCACCGCCCTCGACGGGCTTGGCGGAGACGGTGACGTCGGCGCCGGTGGTCGCGAAGAGCTTCTCGAAGGTGGTGTTCATCGTGTCGGTGAACACCAGCGTGCCGCAGACGAACGCGACGGAGAGCAGGACGGCGACCGCGGAGAGCGCCATCCGACCCTTGTGCGCGACGAAGTTGCGCCGCGAGGTCTTCAGGACGGTGTTGCTCATGACGTCCGCCCGCGCGCGTCGAAGTCCTTCATCCGGTCCAGGACCTGGTCGGCGGTGGGCCCGTACATCTCGTCCACGATCCGGCCGTCGGCGAGGAAGATGACGCGGTCCGCGTACGAGGCGGCGACCGGGTCGTGGGTGACCATGACGATGGTCTGGCCGAGCTCGTCCACCGAGCGGCGCAGGAAGCCGAGGACCTCGGCGCCGGCCCGGGAGTCGAGGTTTCCGGTCGGCTCGTCGCCGAAGATGATCTGCGGGCGGGCGGCGAGGGCGCGGGCCACGGCCACGCGCTGCTGCTGACCGCCGGAGAGCTCGGTCGGGCGGTGCTTGAGGCGGCCCGCGAGGCCCACCGTCTCCACGACCCGGTTCAGCCACTCCGCGTCGGGCTTGCGGCCGGCTATGTCCATGGGGAGCGTGATGTTCTCCAGGGCGTTGAGCGTCGGCAGCAGGTTGTACGCCTGGAAGATGAAGCCGATCCGGTCGCGGCGCAGCTGCGTGAGCTTCTTGTCCTTGAGACCGGTGATCTCGGTCTCGTCCAGGTGGATCTGACCGCTGGTCACCGTGTCCAGGCCGGCGAGGCAGTGCATCAGCGTGGACTTGCCGGAGCCGGACGGGCCCATGATCGCGGTGAACTGCCCGCGCTTGATGTCCACGTCCACCGAGTCGAGGGCGACGACGCGCGTCTCCCCGGAGCCGTAGGCCTTGACGACCTGGCGTGCCCGGGCCGCGACGGCTTCATGCCCTCCAGTGCCCCCGTGCCTGGTTTCGGTCATAGCCGTTGTCACGGTGTTTCCCCTCGTTCGATGCGTTCGGTTGAAGACTGCCGGTCAGCCGGCTCCGGCACGCTGGTGCCCGTCGCCGTATCCGCCCGGGGGTTATCCCCACCCCCCGGTCCCTGTCCGTAGGAACCAGTTAAGGACAGGACGGGACCTTCTGCCTCCTACGCCGGGACGAAAGGCCCCTGGCTCTTTGTGAGGAGCTACCCCTAGGGGTTCTCCACCCTTCGGTGGACTCGCACTCGGGGATCCGAGGCCGGATGAGATGGTGAACGCGGCACGGGAGGGGTGGCCATGGACCCAATGGAGTCAGGGGCGGGCAACGACGCCGACGGCGGCATACCGGGTAGGAACGTTCGCGCCGATTCCGCGGGCGCGCGGGGTACGGGGGACTCGCGGGATACGGGTGGCTCCCGGGCCACGGGTGACCCCCGGGATACGGGTGGCGGCGGGACGCCCGGTGCGGCCGGCGGGGTGCGGCCGCCGGGGAGGCGGCCGCGGTCGGCCGTCGTCGCCTCGCTGATGCTGACCATGGGCCTCGTCGCCCTCGACGGGGCCATCGTCTCCACCGCGGTCCCCCAGATCGTCGGCGACCTCGGCGGCTTCGCCGTCTTCTCCTGGATCTTCTCCGGCTACATGCTGGCGAGCACCGTGACCCTGCCCGTCTACGGGAAGCTGTCCGACACCCTGGGCCGCAAGCCCGTACTGCTCCTCGGCATCAGCCTCTTCCTGCTCGGCTCCCTGCTGTGCGCGGCCGCCTGGAACATGGCCGCCCTCGTCGCCTTCCGGATCCTCCAGGGGCTGGGAGGCGGCGCCCTGCAGGGCACGGTCCAGACGCTGGCCGCCGACCTGTACCCGCTGAAGGAGCGGCCGAGGATCCAGGCGCGGATGTCCGTGGTGTGGGCCGGCTCGGCGCTGGCCGGGCCGGCCCTCGGCGGGCTGATGGCCTCGTACGTCAACTGGCGCTGGATCTTCCTCATCAACCTGCCGCTGGCCCTCGCGGCCCTGTGGATCATCGCCCGCCATATGGTCGAGCCCGTACGGGCCCGGGCGCGCCGGGGGCGGATCGACTGGGCCGGGGCGGTCGGCATCTTCGCCTGCGGCGGGCTGCTGCTCTTCGCGCTCGTGCAGGGCGGGGTGGCCTGGCCCTGGCTGTCGGCGCCCTCGGTCACGCTGTTGGGCGCGAGCGCCGTGCTGGGCGTCCTGGTCGCCTGGGTGGAACGCCGGGCCGCAGAACCGATTCTGCCTGGCTGGGTGTGGCGCCGGCGCCCCATCGCCGCCGTCAACCTCGCCATGGGCGCGCTCGGCCTGCTGATGGTGGCGCCGATGGTGTTCATGCCGACGTACGCCCAGTCCGTGCTGCGGCTCAGCGCGGTCGAGGCCGGGCTGATCACCTCCGCGATGACCCTGAGCTGGCCGATCAGCGCGATGTTCGTGCAGCACGTCTACCGCCGCGTGGGCTTTCGCGACAGCGCCGTCATCGGTGTCGGACTGGCCGCGCTGATCCTGTGCGCCTTCACCCTGCTGCCGTACCCGGCCGCCCCGTGGCAGCCCGCACTGATCATGCTGCTGCTGGGCGCGGCCCTCGGCCTCTTCCAGCTCCCGCTGATCATGGCGGTCCAGTCCACGGTCGGCTGGGCGGAGCGGGGCACCACGACCGCCTCGGTGCTGTTCTGCCGCCAGGTGGGCATGAGCGTCGGGGCCGCGCTGATGGGGGCCGTCGCCAACGCGACGCTGGCGGGCCGGCTGGCGGACGCCCCGATGCCGGGGCTGCCGCGGCACGTGAACGACGTGCCCGAGGCCCTGGACCGGCCGGCGCTGCTCGCGCCCGAGGCCGCCGACTACCTGCGGCGGGCCGTGGCCGCGGCCGTGGACCACATCTTCGTGGGCGCGACGGTGGCCGCGGTGGCGGCGGTGGCGGTGCTGCTGCTGTTGGCGCCGCGGCGGTTCCCGGTGCTGCCGGAGGACTGAGCGGGGGCGGGGGCGGGTACCGGGAGGGCGGGGTGACGGGCGGTCGGGCGGTCGGGTTGTCATGCTCGCACCGAGTGGGTAAGTCTCTGCGGAGGCGCATTCTCCGGGGGGAACACATGACTTCAGCACTCTGCGCACTGGCGTTACTGGCCGCCCTGGCCGGCTCGCTCGGGTGGCGGCTCCACCACCACCCCGGCTTCATCACCGGCCGCGACGGCCGGCTCTCCACCTCGACCACCCTGGCCCTGGCGTGGACGGTGATCCTCCTCTGGCTGCTGCTCTCGATCCTGGGCTACGGGCTCACCGCGGGCGGCGGCGTCGACTGGTTCCGGGCCGAGGACAGCCACGGCCCGCTGTCCTCCCTCACGGACGTCTACCTGCCGCTGCTCGGGGGCCCGTACGTGGCCCTGATCGGCGCGAAGACGGTCGTCGGCATGCGGGTGCAGAGCGGCAGCATGGCCAAACCGGCCCCGCGGCCGACGCGGTCGGGACGGCGGCCGCTGCGGGAGCTGATCACGAACGACGGCGGGCGCACGGACCTGGTGGACCTGCAGTACGTGGCCCTGAACGCGGTCACGATGCTGTACGTGGTGGCGTTCTTCCTGGCCGACGTGGGAGGCGGGCTGCCGAGGCTGCCCGCCGAGATCTGGGCGCTGACGGGGGCGCCGGCGGGGGCGTACCTGCTGAACAAGATGGCCACCCGGGCGAATCCGGTGATCACGGACGTCACGCTGGCCGGCGGGGTCCTGACCGTCGAGGGCGGCGGCTTCGGCGAGGATGCGCGGGTCGAGGCAGACGCGGCGCCGCTGCCGACGGCGTTCCACGCCGCCACGGGAACCCTGACGGCCCCCCTCCCCACACCCACCCCACCCGCGACCATCACGGTCACCACCCACGGCCTGCGCAGCGACCCCTTCCCACCCGGGGGCACCCCGACCCCGCCCGTGAGCCCGGTCCTGCCCGTGAGCCCGGTCCCGGCACAGCGGGCGGCCGACTGAGCACCGCGCGGCGGGGGTTGCCGTGACCTCTGCGCGGAGCCGTGCCCCGGCGCGGCCCGAAGACCCGGGGCTCGGGGCCCGGACCCCGCGCCTCGGGGCCCGGTCAGGCCGGGGTGGGGCGGTGGCGGGCGTAGTGGCGGGCGACCCTGGCCCGGTTGCCGCAGAGCGACGCCACGCACCACCGCCGCCGCGGATTCGCCGGGAGGAACAGCAGTACGCACCCCGGCCCCTCGCACCGCCGGACCTCCCCCACCCGCGGCCCCGTCACCAGCTCCGCCACCGCCTCGGCGAGCTCCGCCGCGAGCCGCCGCGCCGCCGGCCCGGCCCGCCGCGGGGCCGCCGTCAGGCCACCGCCGGTCCAGGCCAGCTCGCGGTGCGCCGGCGCCCCCCGCATCGCCTCGTTGAGCACCCGCAGCGCGCCCCCCGGCGGCCGCTCGCCGCACCGCGCGGCTTCGACGGCTGCCCGCGCCGCCTCCCGTACGGCCTGCACGGCGGCCACCTCGGCCGCGCCCACCTCCGCGACCGGGCCCAGCCGCCCGTCCTGCCCGGCCAGCCACGCGCGGAGCCCCGCCGGATCGGCGATGAGGTCCCCGTCCGCGGGCCGGGTGTTGAGCAGGTCCAGAGCGAGGGGCTCACCGGTGAGGGGGAAGTCGGTCGGCGTCGTCGTCGCGGTCATATTGCTAATGCTACACACACCCCTTGACCCATTAGAGATCTTCCGTGAAGCTAAGCGCAGCTCATGGGACCGAAGCCACTGGAGGCATGTGATGACCACCGCACTGACCCACCACCGCACCGTGGACGTGGCCGGCGTGCGCGTCGCCTACCGCGAGAGCGGCCCGGCCGACGCCCCCGTCCTGCTCCTCCTCCACGGCTTCCCGACGTCCTCGCACCAGTTCGCCCGCCTGATGGACGCCCTCGGCGACACCCCGTACCGGCTGATCGCCCCGGACTACCCCGGCTTCGGCCGGACCCTGGCCCCGGACGGGTTCACGTACACCTTCGACCGGCTCGCGGACATCGTGGAGGGGTTCACGGACGCCCTCGGGCTGGACCGCTACGCGCTGTACGTCTTCGACTTCGGCGCCCCCGTCGGCCTGCGCCTCGCCGAGCGCCGCCCCGAGCGGGTGACGGGCCTGATCGTGCAGAACGGCAACGCGTACGAGGAGGGACTGTCCGACGCCGCCCGCGAGTTCGCCGGGCTGCGCCGCGAGGTGCCCGGCAACGAGGAGCGGGTCCGCAAGCTCTTCACCGAGGTGGGCACCCGCTTCCAGTACGAGACCGGCGTCGCCGACACCGGCCTCGTCTCCCCTGACGGCTGGACGCTCGACCTGCACTACCTCGGGCTGCCGGGCCGCGCCGACGCCCAGGCGGACCTCGCCTTCGACTACGCCTCCAACTTCGCCCGCTACCCGGCCTGGCAGGCCTGGCTCCGCTCCGCACGGGTGCCGGTCCTGGTCGTCTGGGGCGCGGGCGACCCCTTCTTCACCCCGGCGGGCGCGAAGGCGTACCTGCGCGACGCCCCCCACGCCGAGGTCCACGTCTTCGAGGGCGCGGGCCATTTCGCCCTGGAGACCCACCTCCCCCGGATCGCCCCCCTGATCGAGAGCTTCCTCACGAAGCTCCCCTGACGGCGCCTTCCGTCGGGGACCATGCGGCCATGACGCTCGTGGACACCCTCGCCCGCATCGACTCGGACCTCGCCGCCGGCCGGGTCCCCCTGGCGCGGCAGCGCCTGCGCGGCCTGGTGTCTTCCTTCCCCTGGGACCTGACGCTGCGGCGCCGCCTGGCCGAGGTCTACCGGCTGTACGGGGAACCGGCGGAAGCCGGGCGCTGGATGTATCTCGAAGCGGACCGGGACCCCGCGGAGAGCGCCGCGTTCGAGGCGCGGTACCGCCTGCCGCTGCGGCGGATGCGGGCACTGGCCTGGGACGGGCCGGAATCCCTCGCCGGCACCGCGTTCGCGGCCGAGCAGCTGGCGGCCCTCCGCGCGGCCGGCTCCGACCAGGTCGGCCGCCCCGTCGACTGGACCGCGATCCCCGCCGACGACGACCTTGACGACGGCGGCGGCCCGCTGCACGAAGGCAGCCCGTTCCCCGGCCGCCTGATCGGTGCGGGCTACATCCTGCTGGCGCTGGTGGTCGTCGCCGTCTGGTCAGTCGGCTTCGTCACTTCCGCCCGCTGGCTCTGGCGGTAGAGGTCCGGGGGCGGGGCGGGGCGAGAGGACCTCAGTCCGCCAGGCCCGGCGCAGCCGATCCGGCGCGACCCGTCAGGGCAGCCAGGCTGGAGCGGACGTGGTTCATGTGGGCCCGCATCTCCTCCTGGGACTCCGCGTGCTCCCGCAGGACCCGCTCCGTCTCGCGCGCGATCCGCTCCTCGCGGACCCGCGCCGCCGCGATCAGTTCGGCGGCGCGCGCCTCCGCGTCCTCCTGGCCGTGCCGCGCCGCCTCCTCGGCCTCGGCGAAGCCCCGCCGGGCCTCCGCCAGCCGGGACTCGGCGTACCGCTCCAGCTCCAGGTGGCGCGCCTCCAGCTCCGCCTCCCGCACCTCCAGCTCCCGCTCCGCCGCGTCCCACCGCTCCGCGTGCTCCTGCTCGTGCTCCGCCAGCAGCGCGTCCGACCGGCGGCGCATCTCCACCAGCGCCGCCTGCGCCTCGGCCCGCCAGGCCTTCGCGTCCTCGCGGGCCTCCGCGCGCGCCTCGTCCGCCTCCCGCTGCGCCCTCAGCAGCCCCTGCCGGGCCCGGACCTCGGTCTGCTCGCGCACCGCCTCCGCGTCCTGGCGGGCCAGTGCCGCCACCCGGTCGGCGTGCGCCTCGGCCGAGCCCAGCGTCGTCGACACGTCCGCCCGCGCGTCCGCCCGTACGGTGTCAGCCTCTTCCTCCACCAGCAGCAGGATCCGCCGGGCGCGCTCGCCGAGTTCGTCGTACGTCTGCGGGGCCAGCGAGGACACCACCTCGCGCAGCCGCTCCGCCTCCGCCTCCATCCGCTTCGCCAGTACGGTCAGGCGTGCCACCCGCTCCCAGGCCTCGTCGCGGCTCCCGGAGAGCCGGGCGAGATACCGGTCCACCTCTTGCGGGCGGTAGCCGCGCACGCGCACGGTCGCGAAACCCGGACCCTGAGGTGACATGGGTGCACTCATCCTGGAAGCGCCTCTCTCGCGGGGATTCCCGTCAAGGATGCGTCATTTGCGCGCAGAAGCCGGAATGGCCGGGCCGGGACCCCTGTCTCTTA